>JAGOON010000008.1 GCA_017992505.1 Minisyncoccota bacterium
CTACAAAGAAATTAGAAATTGCTAGCGTAGAGGAGCCAACTCCTAAAGAGATAGAAAAACTTTGTAAGATGGAGACGAGAGTGAGAAATGTAGTCATATAAGAGAATTGTAGCAAAAGCATTGCGTATATGTATGGACTCTTGTGAATTCATACTCAAGGAAGACTTGTAAATGGCTCTTATTTAGCTATGCTAGGACAAATATGAATACATACAAACACCTCTTTTTTGATATGGACCAAACCATTGCACCAGCTCGACAGTGTATGTTACCTGAAATGTATGACCTTCTCACTTCTCTCCCCCAAGACGTGGTTGTTGTGAGCGGATCAAGCATTGAGCAAATGCCACATCAGCTCGGTAACTTGCCTTCCTTTAGACTTGGTCAAAACGGTAACCATGCAATTGACATAGATGGTGTAGAGCTCTGGCGTGTCCCACTAGAAGACAACCATCGCACCGAAATTCTTGATCATATTAGCGAAGTGATTGAAATCCTCGACCATGAACTCAATCACGAATGGAATCCAATTGAAGATCGTGGTGCACAGATCACCTTTAGCCCTATTGGAAATACTGCTCCTCTAGAACTGAAAAAAACCTATGACCCTGACCGTAGTAAGCGGCTTTCACTGCTTGAAAAAATCCCTTTTGCGTCTGAAGACTTGATTGTAAAAATCGGCGGTTCTACTAGTCTCGACTATCTTCATAAAGATCGACATAAAGGAACAAATGTTCAAAAACTTATTGATTTCATGAAGTGGAATAAAGATGAGTGCGTGTACTTTGGAGACGGTTTATATCCTGGAGGAAATGATGAAGCGGTGATTGGTGTTATTGACACTATTGCGGTTGATGATCATCTCGATTGCTATAAAAAACTACAAACGCTTTTTCTACAAAATCTGCGCTGCAATAAAAAGATAGATAGTGACACTTGAGACATCACAAACAACAGTAGCAATCGGCCCACTTGCCACTGCGGGGTCAAAGCTAAGTCGTTTTAGTAACCATGGAAGAGTTACGGTGAATGAAATACTAAAGAGGACGGTAGCCACAATCGAAAGTGCGAGGGCAAAGCTAAATGCTGTGTCTGCAATCCAAAAGAACGAAAGCACAAACATTATTAGTCCGAGCATGACACTAAGGAGAAATCCTACAGACCATTCACGTAAAAGGTATTGTCGTAGAGAGAATTTGCTATCGCGTCCAAGTGCCCTAACCACAAGCATTTCGGCTTGATTTCCAACCGCGTCAGCAATGTACACAATGGCCGGAATAAACGCAGCAATAAAAACATGTTGAGAAATAGCTTCTTCAAAAAAGTTAATAATCATTGCCCCAAGAAGTCCTCCAAAGAGTCCGATAATGAGCCAGGGAATACGTGTGCGAGACTGCTGGAAAATAGTAAGTTCCGCATGTCTTTTTCCCCGTCTGCGAATACCAGCATTTTTAAAAAGGTAGTTTGTATGCTCTTCATTTAAAATCTCAAGAACGGTATCTGCTTGGACCACCCCAGCAAAAGCACCGTGTTCATCGATGATTGGAACCGCTTTAATACTCTGGGCCAGCGCTATCTGTGCTATATGCGCACGGTCAGTATGAAGATGAGCGTATGCCACCTCTTTAATCATGAAATCCTTAACCTTCGTAGTTGTCGGAGTAGAAAAAAGCTCATGAATAGAAAACACACCAACGAGCTTCGTCCCCTCTAGGACGTATATGTAATCAATTGAGGCGAGAGCATCAATAGTACTCTGAATAAGTGTAAGAACATTTCCAGCACTTTCCTCAGGTCGGCAGGTTGGAACTGCGCTTGTAATGGGTATATGAAGTTCTCTCTGTGGCATGACTAAACTTTTTTAAACAAAAGTCGCAAACCATTTGCTACCACAATAAGAGTGCCTCCTTCGTGTCCGATGACACCTAGTGGAAGTGGAAGGTGATAGAAAATGGTTGTAACAACCATGATTCCCATTATACCAACAGCGAAGAAAAGATTTTGTCTTATGATGGTGTTTGTACTGCGCGAAAGTTGGTGAGACTTAGCAAGTTTTGTAAGGTCGTCAGAAAGAAGAGCCACGTCAGCTGCTTCTAGTGCAACATCACTTCCTCCTACTCCCATAGCGACTCCTACGTGAGAAGTGGCGAGTGCTGCCGCGTCATTTACCCCGTCACCGATGAACGCGACCGTACCTTGAGTTCGCAACTCCTCAATAATTTGTACTTTTTGCTCTGGAAGTAGACCAGCGAAAACGTTTTCAGGCGCGATACCTACTTGTGCAGCGATGTTCTTTGCCACCGCTTCCGTGTCACCAGTGAGCATTACAAATTTCTTTACCCCTTGCTTCCTCAGTGCTTCAAGTGAGATTTGTGCACTTGCACGTATTGTATCGGCTACAGCAATTGCTCCAAGAACAGAAGTGTCGTCGCCAACAAGCACCGTGGTCATTCCAGCTGACTCAAGCGCGCCAATGGTTGCCTCCGCTTCACTATCAAGTGAAATTCCGCGCTCTTTCATAAGTGTGCGGTTGCCAGCCCAAAAACTCCGATTTGCGATTGTGGCAGTAATTCCCCTGCCGATAAGAGCACTGATATTATTTGCTTCTTTTACTTGTACTTTTGCTTCGATTGCGTAATTACGAATGCTCGCTGCCACTGGGTGCTCTGAGTGGGTTTCAAGAGAAGTCGCGAGCGCTAAAACCTCTGTCGCTGAAAGACTAGAAACAGAAACTATTTCAGTTACTTGCATTTTTCCGTGTGTCAGTGTGCCAGTCTTATCAAAGGCAACTATATCAACTGATCCAAACTGTTCAATCGCTGCTCCGCCCTTAAAAAGTGCACCAGAGCGTGCTGCAGAGGCAATCGCAGAAAGAATTGCAGCTGGAACACTAATAACAATCGCGCAGGGGCTTGCTACTACAAGCAGTGTCGCTGCCTTGTATAGCGCTTCGTCGGTGGGTAAACCAAAGAGTAAGAAAATGCCTAGTGAAGCAATGCTTCCAAAAAGCACTATGTACGTATATCGTTCACCAAACCAATCGCTGAACTGCTCGCTTGGCGAACGCTTTTCTTGTGCTTCAGTTACAAGCTGAATCATGCGGGCAATAGTTGATTGTTCGGCAGTCTTTGTTACTTCTACTGTAAGTACTGCGTTCTGATTTACTGTTCCAGCAAAGACAGTATCTCCCAACTCCTTATCGACGGGTACTGACTCACCAGTAACTGAAGATTGATCAATTGCACCCGCGCCCTCTGCGATAACACCATCTACAGGAAGACGTTCCCCGGGTCTTACAATAACTTTTTGACCAATACTGAGTGCTTCCACCATTACTCGGGTGGTTGTACCATCGAAATTAAGAACATTTGCTTCATCAGGTCGAAGCTTCATCAGTGAAGCAACTGCTCGTTTGGTGTTACCCATCGCATAACCCTCAAGTGTTCCAGCGAGACTAAAAAGAAAAAGTAAAATGGCACCATCACGTGCTTCGCCAACACCAGCTGCAGCAAGTGCGGCCAAGACCATTAACAGGTCAATATCGAGCTTCTTTTCAAAAAGAGATTCAAATGCACCTTTTGCCGCTGGAATGCCACCAGCCATATATGCAATAACAAAAGCAATCGCTACGTAAAGTGCCGAAGTATCAGACAGTTGAAAGTAGGTTCCGACGAGAAGTCCAATGAGTGTTACTAATGTGAGTATGGCGTTTTGCTTAACTTCCCTTCTTTCTTCTTCGATTTCTTTGTAAATTTTTTCTGCAATTGAAAGTGTTTGATTCGTCGGTTCGTTCTCGGTAGACGAGTGATATCCATTTTGAGACAATTCCTGAGTATCCATAGTGCAATTATAGCAAATAAAACCCCCCATCTTTAAGAAAAGATGGGGGGTGTACCTAGGAGTCGAAACTCTTAGGATTTGGCGTAGATCAGTACTGGACCGTCATCGCTGTCGCCGAAGCAACGTTGTTGGCCGCCGTAGCACCGACGCTGAGCGCGGTGTTGTCGAGGCTTCCCGACAGGTTGCCGGCAGCAGCCAGCTGGTTGACCGGATCGAGCGAGAGGTTCAGGTTGGTGGCCACAACGAGGCTCGCGTTTCCGCTGACGATACCGTCGGCATCCTGGGTCGTGCTGACATCGATGGTGGCAACGTTGTTGGCCGCAGTTGCAGCAACATCAACGATTGAGTCGACAACACTGCCGATGTTTGCGTTCAGCGCAACAGCAGCCTGGTCAACGTCACTTGCCGAAGCATTCACATTTGTCGCCTGGACGCCAGAAAGATTGATCGTGGCGGCCATTGAGGGTGCCGAAGCGAGGCCCAGCGTGGCAATGGCGGTGAGTGCAGCGATCTTAAAGAACTTCATGGTGTTTCCTTTCGGATGGTTGATGCGCCTCAGTAGGTACTTTCGTCTTCCCACTGATTACCCCATGGCGCAATTTGCGGGGAACTCTTGTTCTGATGGAGTGTATAAAAGGCAATGTTGAGCTTTTAAAGCGCATTTCCTGTATGCATTCTATCGGAACTCGGCTATCTTACTTGAAAGCCAAGGGATGTCAAGAGCGTGTCACCGAAGTGACGTCTTTGCTGGAGGAGGAAATTCCTACTCAAGCAGAGAAAGGCTATCCTACAGGAATGTAGGATATTTTGTCAAGGCATATTTCTTGAACTTTGGATTTGACCGGAAACAATAGCGTCACTGTAAGCAAGAAGCTCATTGCAAGCGGTAATCTTCCAAAGGTTTGCCACGATGCCAAAGGCAGCGCGACTCACCATGTATCGTTGAGAATACTGCAACATCTCGCGTTTTTGCGTGTTGATATTGAATTCAACATAGGTTGAATCACCAATATTTCCGAAGAAACTGGCGACACCTAGTCTATTTTCCCTACCAAAGACATCTTTTTCAAGTGCCAAGGTTGCAAGTATTTCCCCTCCAGGAATTCGACTTCCAGGCATACTTGTTGCTCTGATGTCCATAGAGTACCGTAGGTGGTACGCACGCGTACCTCCTCCAATACCAAAGACATAGAGCTCTTTAACATTAGAAGATCCAAAATCAAGACTGGAAAATGAACCTTCGATAATAATGTCAGGGAGAGTTACCAAAACGGGTTGTCTGCCGGCCATCATCTTGGGTAGTTGCCAGTCGAGTGCTTGTCGAAATGCTGGATTAAAACCAACGATTTTCATACCCGTTTCAGCAAGTGCAGTAATGAGCATGTCATCACCTGCTTGTCCGAGAAATTTTCCCGCGGCACTTTCCTGCGAATAGCTGTCTCTACCAGTGCGGTCGAGCAGATAGCCAACACCAATACTTGTTGCTTTTTGCTCAGGAGAGAGCTGTGTGGCCAAACACTGAAGTGCTGGACGATATGGATTAACAACCTCCCGCGGCGCGGTCGGCAGTGGCTGAGTCTTCTTGCTCGTTGCCATTGCGACCGAAGGTTCGACCAGCAATGCTAGAGCAAGAAGAGAGCTTCCGATGAAGCGGAGAGAACTCATATACATACTCCTTAATCGCTAGTCAAATTGATGCCGTTGCTCGCAGAACCAGAGCCCGAATGAGCACTGGTTGCCGAAGCGCTTTGGCTCGTGTTGTGGGCGGTACTACCAGTTGTGAATGTAACACCTGCAGCGTTACCACTACCTTCTTGGCGAACCGAACTCGAAAATGAGTTGAGGTTCGTTGCGGTGGTTGCGGTATTGCTCGTAACAGGGCCGCTGTACTGGTTAGACTCGTTGAAAGTAACATCACCCTCATAGGTGGTGCTAAATTGTGCAGGGCCATAGCCACCACTGCGAGCGCGTTTTTGTGCCTCAGCACGCTGGATATCAACCGAGCGTTCAAGTGGGTCACGAAAAGTGGCCGTATCGTTCCAGGTTGACGTTGGACTTTGCTGCGCTAATGCTGTCGCAGTAAAACTGCAAGACAGAAAAAGCGCCATTCCAAGGCGTTTTGCAAGGGTCATAAGTATTCCTTTGGCAATGTACTGTGCGCAAGTGCGCGCTTTTGTGCCCCAAAATGGGCAGCACGCATACTACCTTTTATTACGAAAATGTCAATGTTATAGCCTTATATAAAATAACCCCGCAAGAGTGCGGGGTTATATTCTAAGTAAATAGTTTCTCGGCAATTTCATTGAAATATCCAGCAAAGCGAGGGTGGTCAGCTTCATAGACCAAGCCACATTTAGAAGAAAGACAGGTAACTTTTACGTAGAAAGTTTGCTTTCCGCCGTCAATACTATATTTGCCAAAAATGCCACGGGGCTCTTCCCTGCTACCAATTATGGTTAGACTTGCGCCACATTTGCAGCCACAGGTGGTCAGTATTTTTAGATTCATCTTTACTCTCCTTCTGAATCAAATGTATCTCAGACTAAAGAAACGTCAAGTTATACAGCAGGTAAGCCGTCGCGAAATTTTGAAAAATGAGAAGAGGAATGCCGAGCTGAAAGTACCATTTTCTTGTTTTGTGGCGAAAAACAAGCATTCCTACATAGACGCCGAGAGCTCCCAAGACACCTGCTAGGAAGAAGATGAGACCTTCTGGTGTTCGTTCTGTGTTGCTCCCACGCATAGACTTATGTTTATCATTTGCCATGATAAAGAAGGCAACAATGTTTACAAAAACAAAGATACTAACAAGGATTTGTTCGAGGTACATGGTGGACCTCAGTATAAATGAATGGGTGCAAGTTATGAAGGATTATCAGAGTATAGCCAAAATTGGTAAGGACTTCCTGTTCTACCTCGACCACCCTAAAGGTAGCTTCATGCACCCGCTCGCTGGGACTAATCATAGTGGTTTACTTGGTGGTGAGAATCCTGAAATCCTAGATCAGATTCGCGAAGTAGTCGGTAGAGTTAAATCACCTCTTTAGTTTTCATAATCATATATGCACCTGTAATTCTAAAACTAATTTATAGGTAGCTTTAGTTGTTTAGATACATATAACGGAATAGCATCTAGCGAACTAAGTGTGGCTATTCTGAAGTGTTCTGCTGCTCCCTGTATGTGCGTTCTGCTGCTTCAAAGATTGGTGCAAGTGCTGTGGCTATCATGCGTTGTTTTGTTTCGGGGTCAATCTCACTCTCTACATACGTAACTTTCATGTCTGGCTTCATATCCTCAAGACCGTCGTGGCAGTTTTGGAGGTCGTCTGCGAGCGGATTCTCTGGCCATGCTGAAATGATGGTAGCAATCACTTCCTGAGCGTGTTCTATGAGCTGTGCTTTTGGAGCATTAAAGCGTTTGAATGTAGCGTTGCCATCTCGTTCAAAGTCGCTGAGGAGTTCGGTTGTGTTACTTATTACGTCGCCAGATTTGAGGAGCAATGAATCGTGGGAAAAGTGGCGTATTTCTTCCATCGCTGTCTCCTTCCGATCCTGCCATGAGAGAGCGCGGTTTTTCTCGGAGACGGACGCGACCAAGTCTGCCACTTGTGAGCCAAACTCTGCCTCCAGTTCCTCCTTTGTTACCTTTGCTTCCTCAATACTGTCTTCAGTGGTGTCGTGCAGGAATCCAGCCGCAATGACGTGTTCGGGAGCGCCTGCCTTTGCCAAAATGAGGCCGACTTGGATAGGGTGAGTAACATACGCCACATCCTTGCCCTTACGCTTTTGCTTCTGCTCTACTTCGTGAATGGTAATGGCGAAATGAAACGCGCGGTGTAATAAGGGGGTGTATATCATGGTCTTATTGTAGTGTAGAATCGATGTTTTTGTGCGCATTGGACTCAACTATTTCAACGAGACGCAGAAGCCGTGATGCCTTGTCGTATGCCTCGTCATAGTCCAGTGTTACACCGTATTTCTCTTTGTAAAGGCGTATAAAATCGGACATGTGTTCGTATGATATTTTCATGGTTAGACTTCATAATAAAGCTCCTCCTTGTTTTGTTTCGGTAGGTATGGGAAGTGAATGGTCATTACTTTCTCATCAATACCCAGTAGCTTAAGCAGCAACCAATAGAGGCATGCTTTAGCGGTGTCATACAATTCAGCATGATAAGTACCTCTGCCGAAAGAATCGATGTGTAGGTGCAGGCTATTGCGAAGTTCTCTAAGTTGTTGAAGTAGTTCCGCATCAAAGCTGTCAATGAGGTTACTACCCTCGGCGATTTCAATTAACTTCTTGAAACTGTAACGATCTGGCAACTCGACACCATGACACTTAACAAGAACGTAACAAACCGCTTCTGCGACTGACTAACACGCTTACGCCACTCAAAGACCAAGCGTAGCCGGAGGAAGGCTCGTTTGGGTGTTTAGGGCACAAAAGGGACACGTAATGCATTCGTGCCCCTTTTGTTATCCTCAACATAAGATTTTGAGTTACTTAAACGCAATCTGGAACTTATACATTCCCATACCGCACAGCCCCTCAAAGGTACTGCCGGCTTTCTGTGGAGGGATTTCGATATCGGTCACGCCCGTAGCTGGCAGATTCTTCTGATAGTTCATTGCTGGGATGTTAAGTGAAGCTGAGCAGTCAAACGTGCCATTCGTGTCTACTCTGAGCATAGTCGGCATATCCGCCTTTGCTTCGGATATGCGTGGCAAGTATCCGCCTTTTGCTGAAATCGTTACAATCTGTTTTCCGTTTTCAACTGTGACGTTATTTGCAGGCTCTGTGACAGCTGGTGACGTCGTCTTGCCTTGTGAAAGCATGAAAGCTCCAATTACAAACGCTCCTCCGATAATAATGGCAATAATAGTTGGTGTTTTCATACTAAAAACTAAATAATGAAGTAATAATACCTACGACCACAAGACTGTTGTGCAAGTTGAAGAGTCCGAAGAATATCACGACAAGACCAGCAGTCTTAAAGAAGATACTTGAACGAGCTTTGGTGTGAATAGCCAGAGAGCTAAACGAGAGCAGAGCTAGTACAGGAAGTGTACCCAGAGCAAAAGCGAACATTACCAGTGCGCCAGACATGAAGCTTCCTGTCCCGAGGGCATAGATTTGCATTGACTGTGTAAATCCACAAGGCAAGAAGAATGTCGCTATACCAAGAAGCAGTGGCGTCAGCGTGTGATTTACTTTTTTCAATCCCTGCACATGATTTCCAATGAATCGTGGGAGGGTCGGTTGTAGCTTCTTAGTCCAGGGGAAGACATCGAGAAGATTAATACCCAGTATAAGCAGAATAATCGCCACAATGACACTCATGACCGCTGTGCCTGCGATACTGAGCTTGAACATTGAGCCTAAGACACCAATGACACCGCCAAGAATGAAGAACGAGACCAAACGTCCAGCATGGAAGAGTAGCTGAGGTCGTACCTTATCTCCCTCTTTGGCGTAATTAGCTGACATAGAGAGAACGAGACCGCCGACAACCGCCATACAAGTTGAGACTGAAGCAATCATACCAATGAGGAAGGCAGTGCCATACGATACTTCTGAAGTGGTCACGAGATTTACCAGTCCCAATTTCTGAAGCAGGATGAAGAAGGCAATGAATCCTAACGCTATCGGGATAGCAATTGAAAACTCATGCCATTTGGCGGTGTGTTTTTGCTTCTCTGGTGAGAGGGTGTATCCGTGAGGTTTTGTCACAGTCGTAAGTTGCTCGGCAACTTGTTCAAGTGTCAGGTCGCCAAATTCACCAGAGACTTCCACATGGTGATGTTTGAGCGACGCCTTCGCATGGGTCACTTGAGGCAGATCGGAAAGTTCTCCTTCAACGAGCATTGGACACGAAGCACAATGCATACCACTGACGTGTAATGTGTATGTTTTCATATTAGTCAGCATTATATGCTTGTAATCCACCCTCTAAACCATCAACTTGATACCCCAAAATTCGTAGTTCATTTTGGACAATTCCGGCACGTTTGCCAGTCTTGCAAAAAACAACAAGATGTCTATCCTTAGGTAAATTTCCTTTACCTGCTTCAGTAAAGATTTTACCCATCGGCATGTGAAGTGACCCTGCAATAGTCGGAGCGTCTGACAATTCATCTGTTTCTCGGATATCTAGTAGGAGAAATTCAGACCCAACTCCAATGAGTTGTTGTAATGTTTCTTTCTTCATACCTAGAGTTTCTTAGCTTTAAGACGGAGTGAATTCCCGACAACCGATACGCTGGAGAAGGCCATCGCAAACCCAGCAAAGACGGGACTAAGAAGCCAGCCAAAGAATGGGAAGAAGATACCAGCTGCTAGTGGAATACCGATAATGTTGTAGAAGAACGCCCAGAAGAGATTCTGCTTGATACCACGCATGGTTATCTTGGAAAGATTCACAGCCTTCACAAGCTTTGAAATATCTCCATGAAGAAGCGTGATGCCAGCAGTTTCAATTGCCACATCTGTACCAGTTCCCATCGCAATACCCACATCAGCTTGAGCAAGTGCAGGCGCATCGTTCACTCCGTCACCAGCCATCGCTACGATGTGACCCTGACTTTGCAGTTCTTTAACGTGCGTCAGTTTTTCTTGTGGCAAAACTTCAGCAACAACAGTATCAATACCAACCTCTTTGGCAATTGCCTCTGCCGTCTGTCTATTATCTCCTGTGAGCATTGTTACTTTAATGCCAAGTTTGTGAAGATTTCTGACTGCCTCGATTGCTTCTGGTTTTATAGCGTCTGCTACAAAGACCGTGGCGAGCACCACCCCTTTTGTAGCAAGTATGACTGGAGTTTTACCCGCAGAGGTTTCTTCAAGGATTGTTTGCTCATTAAAAGCAAGATTCAGGTCTGCAATGAGTTTCGAATTACCAGCATAGTACTCAGCACCATCAATCATGCCTTTGAGTCCCTTTCCTTTAATCACCTCAAATTCCTGTACCGACTTTTCTGTATGACCATATTTCTTTGCATATTCTGCAATGGCATACGCGATCGGGTGCTCTGATTTTCGTTCGAGTGACGCAAGAATGGTGAGAATTTCAGCATCTGACCGTGATGAGTGGTTAGTTATTCCAACTAGTTCTGGTTTTCCTTTCGTGATTGTTCCTGTTTTATCAACAACAACCGTATCTACCTTATGAAGCTTCTCCAGTGTCGCCGCATCTTTAATCAAGATACCTTCTTTTGCTCCCTTGCCAACACCGACAATAATCGCTGTTGGCGTAGCGAGTCCGAGTGCACACGGACACGCTATTACGAGAATCCCTACAAATGAAGTAAGTCCATATGACAGAGCTTTCGCAAAACCGAGTGATTCAGTTCCTAAAAGCAACCAAACACCAAGCGTGAGAAAGGCGAAGACAAGCACAATTGGCACAAAGACACTTGATATCTTGTCTGCCAGTGCTTGAATCGGCGCACGACTACCTTGGGCGTCTTCAACCATTTTTATGATGCTGGCAAGCAATGTCTCAGAACCAACCTTGGTAGCGGTGAAAGTGAATGTACTGTTAGTGTTGAGTGTTCCAGCCACCACCGTATTTCCGACTGTTTTCTCAACAGGAATCGGTTCACCTGTCACCATTGATTCATCAATAAATGATGTGCCGTCGCTGATAGTGCCATCAACGGGAATTTTTGCGCCTGGTTTAATCACGATGCTATCACCGTGTACTACTTGCTCAATCGGTATCTCAGCTTCAACACCATTGCGAAGTACGAGAGCGGTCTTTGCTTGGAGATTAAGCAATGCTTCGATAGCATCACCTGTCTTAAGCTTTGATTGTGCTTCGAGATATTTACCGAGTGCAATGAAAGCGATTACGACAATCGTTACGTCGTAGTAGCTTTCATGTACATTGACGAATGGCGCTAAGGTCTCTTCGAGTGCAGTAATGAGGAAGCTGTACAAGAACGCAACTGAAGTACCAATCCCGATAAGCGTATCCATGTTTGCTTTACCGTAGCGGAGGAAACGGTAGAATCCGAGCAGGTATGGTTTGCCGACCACAAAGAGTATGTACGTCGCAAAGATTGGCATAAGGTGGTGAACAAACTCATAGAGTGTCTCTCCCATCTCTGTCACAATTCCAAACTTCGCTCCAATATCCCACCCCATCACGATAATGCTGAAGACCGCAAGCGGTAAGGCTGACAATACCTTTGTTCGCATATCAGAGAGTTCAGCCAATTTTTCCTTTTTGGTTTGGTTGAGTCCAAGATGTTCAGCATGTTCACTCTCTGACATCCCCATTTCGTGTGCAGTTTGGGGAATATCTAAGGTGTATCCGAGTGGTTCAATGTGCTTTGAGAGGTCGTGCGGAGTTATTTTTGAAGCATCAAATGATACTTTCGCTTTTTCTGTGCCATAGTTTACTTCAACCGATTCAACGTCGCCGCTCTTTTTAAGAGTTCGCTCAATAATGCTTGCACATGAAGCGCAATGCATTCCTTTGATTTTATACGTATGTGTTTGATGCATATATTTACTTTTAAGTTTACTATTTTTTCTCAACTGTTATTACTCCTTCCGCCGCCGGATTCAAGTGATCGTGATACTTCCAGTCTCCTGTCGTGTCGAACACGTACACATACCGGTCGCCAGTCATGAACTGATCAAAGGTTGGGAGGTCGGTATGACCTGGATGTTCGTTTGAAGCAACCCACATTTCCTTGGAACTTTTATTCACAAAGTGAACCATTGCACCAAGTGGTACCGAAAGCTCCTTTGGTTCAAAACCCGTGTCGGTGTATTGAATGGTTGCCATAGTACTATTGCCCATTGTGTGGATTGCGTCAGCATTCCCAGTATTGGTCGTAATTGAAGAAGGTACAGAAGCGCCTGTTGCCACATAAGCAGATAGAGGTACTCCGTCAATTTTGAGAGGTTGGTCAAAGTCATTAAATACTTTGTCTTTTTCAGCATCTTCGTAGGCCATAACAATGAGCTCGTCACCACCTTCGTAGAAATCACCCAGAGAGATACTTATGTCCGTATGAGTTCCAGCACTTAGGTATCGACTTATTTCAATAATTTGACCAAGGCGACCAGCGTCAATTGAGCGAATGGCAAGAAACCCTGCCTTAGGTAACGTGACTGAATCAATATTTACCGCATTGGTAGCCTCTTGAGCCGATACCGTCATTTTCGCCTCGGTACTTGTAGCTGTGAGGGGTACCTCACTCGACGATTTTTCTTCGGTGACTAAGAAAAAGATAAATCCTGTGACAACGATAAGAATAACGCCACTAATAATCATCTTCATACCAACTACTCATTTACGCTAAATTCGAACATCATCCCTGCTTCAAGATGTTCAGCGATGTGGCAGTGAGCCATCCATTCACCAGGATTGGTGGTATCAAGCAGAATATCGACATACTGTCCTGCAGGTACCATCACTGTATCTTTCCAGACCAGATTGTCATTTACTGTGCCGTTTTCGTTTACCACCAAGAATCTTTGTCCGTGGAAATGAATCGGATGTTGCATTGGATGAGCCGAGTTTTTGTCATTGGTGATACGAACTTTAACTTTATCGTCAACCTTAAAGTTCCAGTCAATATCTTCGTTCACCTTACCAGTAGCTGTGTCAGTAATCTTCCACTTCGTCACGTCTTTGTTTGCCATCTGATTCATCATCGCCATATCGGTGTCCTCCCATTCAATACCATCAGGGCTAGGTGTTCCTCCCATCATCATGCCACCCATCATTGAGCCATCAGGCATCTTGTGTCCACCCATACCAGACATGTCACCCATCATGTCAATGGTGAGTTTTAATTCCTTATCGACTGGTTTGTTGAGATACTCTCGATACGGTTCAATACTTGCTTTTACACTTTCGTTTGTGCGAAGGACACTAAAAATGTCGCCGTAGTACGGTGAGGCAATCGCATTTGTGACAGATACACTCCCAAGAGAGTAGGTCTTATCAGGAGTTTTGTGCTCAAGGGTATATATACCTTCATCAACAAAAAGCACTTCTACCACAACTCGTTCAGATGGACCGAGAATCACCGAGTCTTTCCATTCCTCGTGTTCAGTTGCACCTGCGTCCCCTCCGACCAACTTGAGCTTCGTGCCTTTGATGCCGAAGTTGAACGGTCGGGCATTGGCGGCGTTCGTGAGATAGAAACGAATCACCTCGCCCTTGGTAGCAGTAAGTTGGTAGTTAGTTTCGCCATTGACGAGTATTACATTGCCATAGCGACCCATAAGGGTGCGATCAGCTTCTTCTGTACTCAGATTTATTTTTCCATTCTCAATCAAAATGTCATCAAGAATCAGTGGTATCTCACGATTCACCTCGTTCCAATACTTCTCATCAGTAGCAACTACGAGATAGTTTCCATACATTCCAAGTTCCTGCTGGTAGTCTTCACGAACGTGCGGATGATACCAGTACATTCCAGCATCAGGAAATTTAAGCTTATATGAGAATGTCTCGCCTGGTTTCATTTCTTCTTGCGTTGATTGTGATCCATCAAACTCGTTGTCCATGCGTACACCGTGAGAGTGCAGGAGTGTATTCATGTCAGTACCATTCTTAAAGTTAATGGTTACTTCAGCACCTTGTGGCACTTTGATGAGTGGTCCCGGTATCGAACCATTGTAGGCAAGCATTTTATACTTCACTCCGTTGATATCTTTCTCTACATAGCTGGCGGTAAGGTCGTATGAGTCACCATTCTTAAGCTCAACCATTTCTGAAGCTTTTGCCGGCTCACTCTTTGTGAGTGCAGTGCTTGTATCTCGCATTGTCCCATTACGGAACGCCAACAAGCCAGCAACAATAATGACGACTCCAAATACCACTGCAGTAATTTGTTTATTCATTTTAGAGCTAATTTATTCTCTTACTAAAGTTGACTTAACCTCGTACAATTTCTAGTACCAGAAAAGCCGAGTGCCGTTGCACCCAAAAGAATAAAATTAGTTAGTGAGTCTTTGGATTAAGGAGACCTGTCGCAAAGGCGAGTCTAAGAGCATCAAATGCTTTTATATTAGGATGTTCTCTAGCGTATCGCTTGTATCGAATAAAGAGAAAATTGGGATTGAGGCGTGGAGTGGAAAGAAAACTCGGTAAGGTAAAAATTGCTGTGATAGCGAGTGCGAACAGGACTAGCAAATCTTGTGAACTCTGTGGTATCCCAACAAAAGTACTCTTCCATAGCTCCATATGGTCACTTCCACCAGTCTCGCAACAATTGCTGAGCGAAGCATCGTGAGAAGCATGAGTACTCATTGCACCCATATCCGCATGAGCTGGCATGACGTGAGCAAAGCTGACACAAAGAAAACCGACAATTAGCGAAAACAGAATCGACTGGCTGAAGATTTTTTTGAGTCGCGTTTTTTGCAGAAATGTTGACTGCATAATGAATCTATTTTAGCAGAAAGTTTGCCAACCTAACATACCCATCACAAGTCTTTAATTACTGGAGTGGAGTTCGTCCGATCAATGACAGAAAATAACCTCCTCTGGTGTCAATTCAAGCTGATCGGCAAACCATGCACGCATTGTCTCCTTGTTTCCAATACCGTCTATGAGTTTCTTTTCTAACGCTAGTTTTGCAGGCAGTGTTGAGCCGTCAGCTATTTTCTCTACTTCCTCGCTTGGGATATCTCTGTTCTCTGAAATCATACGTACAAACTCTTCATGAGCGAGGTCGAGGTCACGTTGGAATAGCGCCTTCTCTTCCTGTGTCAGTGGACGGTCTGGACTGCCAGCATCTTTGAATTTGGCAGATATAAGTTCAATGTATTCCTGTCCGTTAATCTCATTGTACTGAGTGTTCTGAAGGTACGACATAGTCACGCCGATACTTCCAACATCAGCCATAGGAGTCGCAATGATGGTATCTGCTCCCGAAGCCGCAAGATACGCAGAAGACGCCCCAATGTCAAAGATAAAAGCGCCGCTAGGCAGAGAGTTCTTTTTCAACTCATCAGCAATCATCATGCCAGCACTCGGAGAACCACCGCCAGAGTCAACCAGAAGCATAATACCAGCAATGTTAGGATCACGTTCAGCGTTACCGAGAGCAGACAGTGTATCGCTCATAGTGGTTGTAAGCATTTCTGCACCTTCTTCATCAGTACTAATACCAAACGTAGCAATGTCGCCGACAATCGGAATAGTGGCAATGTTACATTCACCATCACTCACATAACCAGAAGCATTGTACCCACTCCACTCATCGTGCCAGTCTCCGTATATAACAAGTCCTGCGTAAAACAATACGGGTAGGAGTAAAGCGATGAGAATAATGGGAGCGATGATTTTAAGTGCAGATTTCATAGAGATATTATAGAGCATTATCTTCACAGTCGGCGCAGATGGCGTTGTCTAATATGTCCTGCTCTTCGATACAACCCATCTCTTCTAGGTGCTTGTCCCAGCCTTCACGCTGTTCTTTTTCTCCGTATTCAGGATGTCCAGCCAGGAACTCAATACTCCACTGGTTAAATTTTTCAGAGAAGTTTTCGGAGGTAGGACAGTTGTGCGGTTGAGTTGGAGATTCACTGCTCGTGTTGTCATCTCCTTTAGAGTCTGCGTAATAATGACTTGGTCGAGTGAGATATACGAGAGCAGCCATAGCTGTGAGTATAGACGCGACTGCGATAATTAGAAATTTATTCATAAGTTGTTAAAGCCCGAAACGGTCTCCTGTATCATCAAACTCTTGAACATCTGGAGTATGTTCTTCCACCCAACTTTCGCATCCTTCATTGAACGAGGTGGAGTTCCCAGAACAGTCATCAATGTCTCTAATGTTCTCTTCTTCAGCCCATTCATAACCTGCTTCATGACCACTACAATCACCAGTGCAAGGGTCTCCGTTGAAATATTCGCTTGTGTCCTCATAGTATTCGTTACTACTTGGTTTTTCATTGAACGAACTAACCACTCCATATCCAATCAGTCCTATCGGTATAAAAACTAGAAGCATTTTGAGGCTATTCAGAATAGGATGTTGTTCTTCCCATACTCTTTGTTCAGTCTCCGCCAGTTTTTTTCGTAGTCTAATTGCTTCGCGACATTCATTGCAAATATGGTTGTATGAGTCAGTTCCGTATTCATTCTTATTACAAACCTTACAGAGTCCATTATTCCATTTGTAGTCCGCTTCCCAGTACTGCTTTTGATTTTGCATAGCTATTGAAAGTTAGAAGTAGTGGGATACAAAAAACCCGCTACCAGGTAGGACCGAAGTCCATATCTAAGGTTTCCCTCAAATAGCACTGCAAAGCGACCCCTGATAACGGGGTTTTTACTTTGCAGTGTCTAACTAAATATTTGCACCATGTCCACGGCATCACGTCGCGGAGTTAGGTGACTATATTGTTGGCTAATAATACTCTTTGGAGTCGGTAATAACAACAAAAGAGCCGTGCATCCCAAAGGAAACACGGCTCTAATGCTAATTCTTCAACATTTGTATTGCTTCACTCGCGTCCTCTTTGCTCATGGTTTCGACCTGTGCCAAGAAATCCTCCTGCTCATCTTCGGGTACATTGGAAACAATAAGTTCACGGATATATGCCTTTTGTTTATCAGTGGCCATAAACACTGAGGCAATCTCACTGTTTGGGACACCGAAGTCTGAGGTTGGTGTGCCGCTCAGGTCTGGGAACTTTACGGCATTGGTAACCGCTGCAATAAACGCACCCGATCTTGCCCATTTCACACTCTTCGATAAATAACGATTTTCAGCACTGAGGACGTTGATACCATGTCCGATCCCTAGTGTGCGTTGACCATCGGCTGTTTTGAGAATGCATCTATACGCAATTAGTCCCTCGTTCTTGAATGCACTTAATGCTTCCGTGTCTTCTTCGAATACGGCCGTGAAAGAAAAGCTCCCAATGTGCTTTTGAACTTCTTGCTTTATAGGGTGCGCGGCTACTGGATTTGGTTCAGACACAATGACGCGGACTGGTGGATAGTTGCCTTGGAATCGGCGCTTGTATGGGGTTGCTGTGTTATTCATGATTGTTTTCTTTAATTCTTTTGATAACGATTACTTTTGGTTTGTAGGTAACGGTAATAAGGTCACCAAGTTGGAATCCCGCCTTCAAAAGATGTTGGTTGCTGATTCTGATACAAGGCACATCTTGAGTTCCGGGCGCTCTTATAACGGTCATTTTACGCGTCATACAGCCTGCTTTTGTTTGAATGGACTGAGGGCTTGTACTTGTGAACGGTGGAAAAGAATGACTGTGCGAGGAATCATCTTCTTCTCACCTGTTTGTTCATCTCCTGACTCAATGAAGGTGATGGTCTTAATGCCAATAGAGCCTTTAGACGGAACGTAGCCCTGCCTCCGCCAGCAATTAAAAGTCATTGCATCGTAAAAAGGTGAAAAGTTTTTGACGTACTTCGGACCAAGTTGTGGATGTTCCTTGATAGCCTCGATTACAGATTCTAAACTTTTAACTGAACCCTGATACGTTGACACAGGTCGATCTTCTACTGCCGCTTTTGTTTTCTTCATAGTGTTTATTGCTAGTGCCGCATGAATTAGTGATGCAAAGTAACGTGGCTATATAAATAGTTACTCCACTATCTAAGTTCACAAGAACAGACGTATTACGGAGGGGGTATGGGAGTGGTTCGGAAACGTTTTGCTATATAAGACACTGGGTATGTATCGGTATGAGAGCCAATTTTTGGTATGTTGACATGTCTGGAGCATTTAGGTAGTAAAACAGCACAATTCTGATACGATTTAGGAATGGCCAGACCACGTCTCCAAGATATAAAACCTGACTTCCTTCGCTTCATTGACTTACTGCATCGTTGCCGACTTGCTGAAATTGGAGAACGTGGACGAACACGTATTACACTGCCCGAACTAAATTCAATTTTAATCGGCCCTGTGCAGTTAAATGAGTTCTTGGATAGGCTTAGTACTGATGGTGTAATAGAGCGTCCAGACGAGAACTTTATTTTTAGAATGAATGAGTCTGGTAGTTTTGAGATGGAAAGTGGCGCTACTGAAATTGAGTTATTTTCTAACTACAACAAGGGCGAAATATTGGCGTATCGATTCCGCTTACTCGGTGCATCGGCGGAAAAGCAGGTGTTCCGTGCCCCTAACTGGGAGTCGATAACAATAGTAGTACGCGATGAAAAAAATGTTCTCGTGAGTATAAGCGGTACAGACACGTTAGATGTTCCTGCGACATACGGGACATTGGGATTTGCCAACGAGCGTACTGGCGAACCAATACAGAACTGGCGACTTTTTTTAATGCTCGCCAACCATAACGGCCAAATTGCAAAGAGTCACCCTGACCTTCTAGAACTAAATGATCCAAAGCAGAAACAGAATGTAAAAGAGAAGCTCCAGACAGCTTTTGGGATACCGAGTATAGACCCCTTCTTGCCTGTTGGTAGAAGAGCGCCAGTCTATAAACTAAGGTTTGGCATAAAAATAGAGCGACCTGAAACACCAGAGAACGCAGAGCAAGAGCCGCAATCATTTTTCGATGAAGAGATGAGCAGGTACTCCTAGAGCTATCCTGAATTCAGAATAGAAGAAAACCCTAGTAAATTAGGGTTTTTATAATGGAAGATGAAATTTCAGACATATCATTAGAAGCAACACATTAGTTTGCTTCCTAACTATTAGATATGACCCCAATAGAAGAAACAAAAGCTATGCTCGGACACTTAAACCTATCGGACGAACAGCTGCTACAAGTTCGCGACACGGTAGACATGATGGCTGACATTGTTGTTCGTGGATTCTGGGACAAAACAATATATGGAAACAGTAACACTACCGAATCCGATACTTCTGGCAGCAAAACTGTACCTGAAGCAGGGATGGTCGGTGATACCAGTGAGTAAGGATAAGATTCCACTCATAAAATGGACTGAGTACCAGAATCGTCATGCCACAGCAGAAGAAGTAGATGAATGGTTTACAAAGTTCGCTGATGCACAAATCGGTATCGTAACTGGCGCAATCTCAGGCATTGTCGTCGTTGATGTCGAAGCAGGTGGATCAATTGAACCTTATCCAGAAACAGTAACGGTTGGTACAGGAGGCGGTGGATTCCATCTGTACTACAAATACCCAGACCACGAGGTTAAAAATCTAGTTCGTGTAAAGGAACTGACGGACGTGCGAGGAGATGGCGGTTATGTGGTTGCTCCTCCAAGCGAGAGCAGTAAGGGTAAGTATCAGTGGCTTATTGCCCCTCAAGACCTTCAGATGCCACTGTATCCAGAGAATCTACTCAATACTGACTCTCAGGTTGCGGTAGAAATAGCTGAAAAATCTAGTGAACTGATACCTGTCGGTGAACGAAATGTATCTGCTGCCAAAGAAATTGGACGTATGGTTAGTAAGCTTCCTGAAGATATGTGGCAATCGGTCGCGTGGCCTGCCATCGTCTCATGGAATAACACTAAACTTGTTGAACCGCTTCCTCATGAAGAGTTGCAGAAAGTGTTCACTAGCATTACTGCTGAGCGCAGAAATGAGGTTGGAGACAAGGAGTTTACTTTAAAACCCTTCACACTCCGCGAACTATACGCACAGCAGTTTCCTCCCATTCAGTGGTTAGTGAAAGATCTCGTGCCACTTGGCGTTCTTGGTGCGTTTACGGGTGAATCAAACTCCTTCAAATCGTTCCTTACTCTCGCACTGGCACAGTCTATTGCCACAGGAACACCATTCTTGGGACGATTCAACACAATCAAAGGCAAGGTGCTGATTATTGACGAGGAGAATAACCGAAGAATTATTGAGAAGAGATTTAAGGATATGGGTATAGAAGCTCATGACCATATAGTCTTTCTCTCTCAGACAGGTATTCAACTTGATAAAGAAAATCACCTCAAGAAACTTCTGAAGTTGATCGATGAACTGAAACCACAACTTATCGTAATTGACTCCCTCGTACGCATACATGGAAAAGATGAGAACAGTTCAAACGATATGCGACAGATTATGCGAGCGTTTAACTCATTGGTTAGCGAGGAAAGAAGCGTGCTGTTTATTCACCACCACAAGAAAGAACAAGGCTATTCTCGCAAATCATCTAGTGGCAGTTTACGTGGTTCATCCGACATTTTCGCTGCTCTCGACTTCCACCTGGCAGTTGAGCGAAGAAACGGTGACGACCTGACAATCCGTATGCTGAAGCTTCGAGTTGATAAGGAGGCTGAACCATTCAAGGTAAAGGCTAATAGCGAGCCTCAAGGCGGACTGAGTTTTATCTATGAGGGTGAGGACACTTCTAGGCAGGACAGAATAAACGAAGTAAAGGAATCAATTCTAGAGTTACTGTCAGGCGCCGCTGAAGAGGTCTCAAAGAAAACAATCTTAGATGAGGTCGGTTTCGGGGTGCAAATGACGACCGA
>JAGOON010000009.1 GCA_017992505.1 Minisyncoccota bacterium
TTGTGTTGGGTTGGTAGACTCGCTCCTGATTGAGCGCTTGCTCGACCGTAACCTTTGGCAAATCTTCTTTCTTTTCTGAATCACGTAAAACATACTCGAGCTCATTTTTTGCTCGAACCGATGCATCAACAGTTCCAAGATCACGTTTTGCCATTCACTGCTAGTATAGCAAATGACTTTAGAACATCTCCAATGTTTTGACCCACTGTTTGCCGTATGATTGTATATCTGCGCCCGCCAATGAATTTTTATCTAATTGCTTCAAATTATTTTTGAGCCTTACGTACAACTCTTGATCTGCAGAGATTTTATGTATTGCCTGCTCAAGAGCCTCTTTGTCATTAACGGGCACAACCAGACCGTGTTCATGGTGTATCAACAATTCATTTACACACCCTACGTCAGTAGTAACCGCTGGCAAGTTGCTACACATCGCTTCAATAAGTACCCGTGCCCAACCCTCATAATTCGAAGTGAGTAGATATGCGTTAACATTTTGCATAAGACTGGGGACGTCGTTTGTCCAACTCAGCAATTTAACTGGTGACTCTTCTCCATCAATGACCGGAAAATATTTTTGTAACAAACATTCAATTTCTGACTGCAAAGGACCACTTCCAACTAAAAGGAGTCTAATGTTTGGATTTTTCTTATATGCACGAGAAAAAGCACTAAGCATCAAGGGGATGTTCTTCTGCTTCACAAAGCGAGCAACTGATAAAAAGATGAAGGTTCCTGACTTAAAATAGCGTGGCTCGGTTTCTGCAGATTGCACTGAGGTGAATTTTGAAACATCGATGGCCACGGGGAGTTTACTTGTTTTTGCTGACGGATTAATTTTCAAAACAGTGCGCCTAATTCTTTCTGAAACAACCCTAACAGCAGTGACGTGTTTAAGAATGAATCTTCCTAAATAAAAACGGAATGCATTACCAAAAGACTCCTGTTTCCAGAAATTGGTACTGAAGAAATCGGCATGTTCTTGCACAACTAAAGGCATGTTTGATCCGAGTCTAATAAGCATTCCCACCAGGCCAGTTTCGAATGGATCTTGCGTGGTAATTAAGAAGTCCTTTTTTGCAGTAATTTTTCTACCGATTCTGACAGCATCAAAAATCATCAGTAGTTTGTTTTTAGAATCTGTCGGATATAATGTTAATTTGTCGGTTACCTTTCTTAAGACTAAACCCTCACTTTTTAGTGTAAACACAACAAGATCAAAGGACTCCACTTCATCAGCGCAAAGCTTCAATCGTTCCAAATCTAAATCGTCATGAGTGAACAATTTTTTACCGTATCCGATTGAAATTACTTTCATACTTATTTTGTATTTTTAATGAGCGTATCAAGCTTCTTCATTGTCTCCGCAATACTAAATGTCTTCGCTTTATCCTGCGCGCAAAGGGTGCGCTTATGCCAGAGTTCCTTTTCGGTACAAACACTTTCAATTCCTTCCACAAGTGCTTTCTCATCATCTGGATTGACGAGCAGACCCTCCGCCCCAGAATCAATAAGCTCCGGTAAGCTACCAACTGTAGTGGTAATAACCGGCGTACCAGAATACATGGCTTCAACAATCTGATATGAGAAACTCTCAAAGTGAGTATTGAGAACAAATACATCAGCAATACAGCACCAACCAAAGACTTGTTGTCTGGTTGCCTGACCCATTAAGTGAACCCTGTCTACAACATTACATCTAACACTAAGTTCCTTAAGTCTTTCTTCTTCTGGACCAGAGCCTAAAATTACCAAATCCCAATCGGGTAAGTCCTTCATTATTTTAATGAGCACATCAAAACCTTTCCATGGGACGAGTCTGCCTGATGTAACTATCATCTTCTTGCCTACCTTCTCTGGCAAATCGGCTTTTATATCTAAATCAACACCGTTGTAAATGGCGTGCACTTTTTTTGGGTTGACTCCCCAATTAGTTACCAGGTGTTTGAAGTAGTTACTGGGGGTAACGACAATATCTGCATATTTAGTAACTATCTTTTGAACAAGTCTTAGGGTTTCGACTTTAAAAGAATATTTTTTATTCTGGAATTCGTCGATGCCCTCTTTAACTCCAAACCTTTGGGTTGATTGTTCCCACGCATAATCTCCGGGTACTCTGATGAAAAATCTTTTTCCTAGAATTTTTGCTACCAACCAAGCCGGGAAGCCGGCAGAAGAAACGTCCTGGGCAAAAATTAAATCTGCTGAGACTGCGTGTTTAATAACTCTGAGAAAAAAGTGTATGTGTCGAATTACTCTAGGAAATTTTGTCGAACGAGTAAATGCTACTACATCAACACTGTAACCGAGTTTCGGTAGTTCTTTCTCGAGTAAAACTGTATAGGTGGCTGGACCGCCGATTTCAGGTGGATAGAGACCAGTGGCGAT
Source organism: Minisyncoccota bacterium (assembly GCA_017992505.1). GTDB lineage: Bacteria > Patescibacteriota > Minisyncoccia > Phycocordibacterales > UBA918 > OLB19. Next base: position 2,389 of record JAGOON010000009.1, read on the forward strand.
TAAAACTTTCATACGAGTGATTCCATAGTAGCATCGACTTCAGCGAGGGAATAAACGGGAGTGACACCGTCAGGAATGTTTGATGGGCAGACATTGTAGCGGACCATGAGGAAGCAGTGGGCATCTGGAAGGTGACTTTTTACTGATGCACATTGGTCGGGTCGATCGTCGATGAAAACGATACGGCTCAGCGGTGAAAATTGCTTTGCAATTTTCACCGCATATCTTCCCTTTTCCCCTTCCATCACCGTCACACTCGATACCAATTGCGAAAAACCACCGCTCGCAATTTTTGTCTCTTGGAAGGCGCAGGCATTAGGACCTTGGCTCGGCTTGAAGGCCGTTAGAATATGTAGTGACTCTTTTGGTTTGCTCATTATCCACTCTCTTACGTCAGAAAAAAGAAAGTCCATGACATTGTGATGTTTCCAAAAATCTACTGTGCCGACAAGTGCCATCGAACCATCATTAAAAGCTTGCGTTTTGAGCGCTTCAGTATCCATAAGGGTGTGATCAAAATCTAAAAGATATTTCATAAGATATCCATTATTTTCCGCGCTAGTTTGCGTGGGTCATGCCGAATCAAACTTCTCTTCAATATATCACCGCTGGCCGTCTCCACTACCTCTCCCGCCAACATATCAGCAGGGATAATTTTGCTTTCTCCTCCTTCATAGTTAAATCGTACAGGAAACTCGCCATCTTCCGCATATCGATCAAGAAGCTCTGTCGGCAACTGTTCGGTGTTTACCAACACAAAATCTGGTGCTCGGTTGAGGTAGCGAGTGATTTCTGCAATATGTTCCGCCACACCCATGCCGGAAGTCTGTCCCGCCTTGGTCATAAGGTTTGAGACGTACACTAAGGGTGCGGTGGAGTACCGAACCACGTCCGCAACGCCGTCGATTACACAGTTGGCCAACACGCTCGTGTATAAGTCCCCTGGCCCGAGCACAATAAGATCAGCATTCAAAATCACTTCTTCCGCTCGCGAACTAATAGTTGCTACAGGTGTCGTCGACAACTCAATAATTTTTTTATCAAGACGATCAGCAGGTGGTTCATCGATGGAATGTTCTCCAATGACGGTTACTCCATCATCGTACACCGCCATCAAATTTACTTTCTCAGTAGTCACAGGTACCACCTGCCCGCGGACACGAAGCACGCGAGCGGCAGCGCGAATTGCCTCTTCCTCAGACCCAAGGATATCAGTAAGGGCAACGAGCAGAAGATTGCCGAAGTTATGTCCCGATAGTCCATTACCCTTATCAAAGCGATAGAGAAACAATTCTCGAAGTAATTCTTCGTGCTCGTCGATATCGCTTGCAAGTGCTGCCAGTGCCATGCGTACGTCGCCGACTGGCAAATACCCAAACTCATCACGCAGTCGCCCCGTCGAACCACCCGAGTCAGCCATCGTCACAATGGCCGAAAGATTGACTTGCTTTTGATAACGCTTTAGCCCTCGCAAAATAGTATGCGTTCCTGTTCCTCCGCCAATTACTGCGATATTCTTTTCTACCATGTCGCCAACTATAACAAATAGCGGTTACGTAGCGTTACTTTACAGACCGAAATACCAGTGTCTAGAGAAACTCTTACCCTTAGTTATTTCCCCTACTCTTGATCCACTCCGCAGTTGGTTTCAGGCCCTCTTCCAAAGTTACGGTTGGTTGCCAATTGAGTAGTGTTTTTATTTTAGTGATATCTACTTCGCGCCTGAGCGCTGTATCTTGGTTAGTTGGAACAATTTCATATGCAAACTCTCTACCATCGCCATAATGCTCCCAAATTATTTTTCCAAGCTCGAGAATCGTGTAGTACGTATCATTACCAATATTGAAGTCTTCGTTCTTGACCACTTCTTCTTCCGCCACAGCCCTTTCAATAATATTCACTGTTGCTTTGACTGCATCATCGACATACACAAAGGGTCTGGTGGCCTTGTCAGGATTGCCACCGAGGAACTGGAGCGGGTACTGTCCCTTAATCACTTTTTCAAGCAAGGCCGGGACAACGTGGATGTCGCCAGGAGTTGCACCTTTTGAGTCCTCACCAGCTCCATAGATATTGTGATACCTGACTATGGTGTAATTGATTCCGTACTGTTCGTGGTAGGCACGACAAAAATATTCTCCAGCCAACTTTGAGAAAAAATAAGTGTTGGTCGGTGGTTTTATACTAAATATGTCTTCTTCTGTGTACGGAAATTCTGAAGGATGCTGAAATACCCCTGATGATGAAGAGTATATGATCCATTTGATACCAAGCGCAACCAACGCAGGATAGACTGCGGAGTCAATCGCGGAGTTGTTCTTAATGATATCTGCCTTCCACTCTCGCATGTAGGTCATTGAACCGATATCGGCGGCCAAATGCATCACCACATCGGCTCCAGAGAGTGCCTTCAAAGCTTCTTCTGGCAACCGCAAATCAGCCTGTCTGAACTCAATGCCAGAAGAAAAAACGATACTCCGTTCTTCTGGCGGAACGATATCTACCACAACAACCGGATGCCCTAGACTGACCAAAGTTTCAGCGACTCGACTACCGACATAACCTGTACCTCCCGTTACTAAAATAGTTTTCTTACTCATGGATTATCTCAGTAAGTATAGCGCAGACCAAATAATTACTATGGCTACGATTATTTTCAAGCCGAGTGTAGTTGTGAAGTAGCGATTGATAAATTCGCGAGGATCAAGTAAGTTTTTCTTGATTGAATACACGAGTTCACGCATCGCTACAAAGCCTGAAATGTGCGGAGTCGGCCAAGCAGAAAACCACTCTGGAATGTCTTTCTTATCCTGCTCCAATACGCCATGTGCATCGTTGGCCGCCAAAACACCTTGAAGGAGTTTGGTACTACTACCGCTATTTTTATACCAATGAGAAAACGCTCGGGTATCTTTCGGAAGACAATGACCACCGAAAGATCGTCCGTACTTCAAGTAGATTTCTCCATCAAGCACAAAGTTAATGACTCGATGAATAGAAGCGACAGCTTCGGGAGAATTAGGATTGACGATTGCGTCACCAAACTCATTCACAAAAGCGATTCTCGTCGCATTCCAAAGATTAGACAAATATTTTACAAATGACGCTTCTCGTGGAGTGCCGTCAAACAATCTTGGAGTGGTCTTTCTCCATTCATTTAGGAAACTTGGCTCGTCTTTTTTAGTTCCTTCTTTTTTACCCACTACTACAAAGTAAGGTGTGATGCATTCTGGGACAGCGGTTTTCTCGTGGAGGAATTCTGGAACGTAGTAATCAAACTTCAATTTTTCTAAGATGTCCGGCACAATGGTCGCACGCAAGACCACTGTTCCCCTAGCATCTTCAAGTAACTTGAGCACTGATTCGATGAGACTGATATCTTGGACTCCTTCCATATCTACCTTGTCGCCGACACAAATGATATACACCGTATTGTCGGCATCAATCTCTTTAAGGGATTTGAGTCTCGTTATTTTAGAGTACTCCGAAGCATATTCAGAGATATAGTGTTGTGGGACGTCATTTGGATCAAAAAACGAGACGGCGTAATCCATTGCCGCTAAGGCTAGAGCATTGGCCTGCCCCACCCATCCATATCCTACTATAACTATCTTTTCTGACTTTTGCATAAATTATTCAAATCGTATAAATGGTATACTGGGTGTAACCCAAAAAATATCAAAAAGGTTCTATCGTAAGACTGATACGACAACACTATACTAGCTTTATGAAACCTGACAACCACCCACCGTTTGTATACATTACCCCCTATTATGAGCCAAACGTCCACTCTGGCGCCAATCGACGCTTTGTCGAGCTCTATTCTCGATTTTACCGAGATTATCCAAATGACTTTACGCTCATCGTCGCTCACGGGAAAATTCCGCCTGGCTACACAGGCAAAGTCATCGAAGTAGACTACGAGTTCAACCATCTGAGTAAATTTAAAGCCACCCAACAGATTGCCAAGGCGCTTGATTCTCTGCCTCCCTCTATTGTTATTTGTGAATCGATTCCGATTCCCTTTAAGGCACTGAAGCGTCATACCCACTTCCAGGTCGCTTATGATTTCCGGTACTTCCGTAACGAGAGCAAAGGATTTTTCTATCGGCTTTTGTTTTCTTCCTTTCTGAAACAGCAGTGGTCAAAATCTGAATTTATGGTGACTTGTAGTAATTACTCAATTGACGAACTAAAACTACACGTTGGTTATGATCCAAAAAGAGTCACGAAAAGTTATTTCGGTATTGATGAAAAGGTTCTTGATATTGCACACACCCCTGCGCCAACAAAGGACGTCGATATAATTTACGTCGGGCACTACGAAAAAAGGAAGAACCACGAACCACTATTAAGAGCGATTGCTCTCATAGACAAAAATCTTAAGGTTCGTTTTATTGGTCGTGACCTGGGTCTTAAAGACTCACTAACGAAACTCAAGGACGAGCTCGGGTTAACAAATACTTCCATCACTACCGAAAATATTCCTGACAGTGAGCTGTGGGACCTCTACCGACGTAGTCGCGTCTTTGCCTACCCTTCTGTCTATGAGGGATTTGGGATTCCTCTTATTGAAGCTTTGGCACTTGATATACCTGTTGTCTGTACCGACATGAATGTATTTCATGAAGTTGGAAATACATTCGCTTCTTTCTTCAATCCAAACGACCCAGCCGACATTGCAGAAAAAATTAAAATGGCCCTAGAAAATCCCATCACCCCACCAGCAGAAAAAATAAGAAGCCACTTGGAAAAATTCTTTTGGGAGAATATCTATAACAAATTTGTAGAAGACTTAATTTTGTTTACAGAGAAAAAGAAACGCCCCTAAATTTATTCACTTTGGTTACGGCTGATTTTAGTGGCAGTACCAACAAGACCTAACAAAATAACAATGATGAGGCCAAGATACGGCCAGGCATTTGGGGGAACTTTGCTTTGTGTGGTTGTCGATACCTTGGGCGCTTCTAGGATGAGAGTGTCCTTGACCACTGAAGTCGAGGTGCCCGCCACTTGTGGAAGTGGTGCCTTGAGTGTAAATGCGGCTGGAGCGAGTACGAGTGGTGTGGTTGGAGTGTTTGCATGTACGACTGGAGAAAGCATCAGGGTGTCGCTAAGACTATGCACGACGGGGGAATCGCTTATGCCATCAGTTGTACTGATAGCCACAATTGTTCCTTCGTTATCAAGCACCTGAATAAACCCTTGGCCGACGTTTGACTGTTTTAGTGTCACCGTCTGATTTGGGAGAATGATGGAGTACTCAGGAAAATGAAAATTTTTTTCTCCCTTTACAACATATCCTGAGACATCTATTTCATACGGTGAGTCATTATTTATTTGTACATCGCCATAGACATTTTTAGTGACTGAAAGCGACACTGGCAGAATAGTTATCTCGTGTCGTGCTAATTGTTCTTGGCGTTTGTAGGCAGCGTACACTGTTACGGCGTATGTCCCAGGGTATGCAAAAGTATGAGTAGGGTTGCTACCAAACAGCACCCCACCATCACCAAAATTCCAACGATACACGAGAGAATCAGTAATCGTCTTCCCCACTCCTGAAGGAAGCGCCTCAAATTCAATCGGCTGGTTTACATACCCCTTCTTTTGCGCATCAATCTTGAGTGCTAGCATCGCGTCAGTAAGGACGAGTCGCACCGTCTCATCTGTGCCACCACTTCTGGGAGAAACTATGCTTTCTTTCGGTTCTTCTACCGTCTCAGTATTTTCTTCTTCGGCATCCTCCTTTACAGGTAGGCTACCTGCGTTGGCATTACCTGGTGTTGGAGTGCCAGTAACCCAGCCCGTTGACGTGTACTGTGCAGTTTCTTTAGTAACGTTGTCGCCACCAATGCCTTGCCAATTTTCGCCACCCGAGACTTGATCTTCAATCGCACCATCAGAACGTTTTAGGGTGAGGGTAGCGCCAGTGTTTACCAGAGCTCCAGAATAGTTCAAAAGTACCGCACCAACTGTTCCACCGTCACTACGGTTACGCTCTAAGACTGTATATGCTCCACCTTCTATAGTCCCCGTAAGTGCTATGGTGAGATTCATTCCGTCAGACAGTGTCCAACCAGTGACGTCAGTTACACCACCCGAGTTGTAAAGTTCAATCCACTCGTGATTGGCGGAGGTAACAGAGCCCATCCAGGCGACTTCGCTAATCGTTACTGCTGCTTCCGCCAACACTGGAATACAACAAAAGAGCCCTACGAGTACTGGTCGCATAATATTAAGAAAAAGGGGAACGTTCTTGCTTCTCGTCACGAAGCATTCGCTTTATTACTGTTGGGTCGAGATTGTTTTTTACAGACGAAGGAGTGAATGACGGCATTTCTCGACGTGGTAGTGAGGGTGCCGGGGGTGGTGGTGGAGCTTCTTTATGTTCTTGTATCGGAGCCCTTACTACTGGTGGTGCTGACACTACCGGTTCTTCTGTTTTTAAAACTGAAGCCAACGCGCTTTTGAGGTCAACTTTGGCTGGAGACTCTACTTTTGTCTCCTTCTTTTCGGGAATGGCATTTGTTTGGCTCATTCGACTCAAAATAGTCTTTAAATCTTCAGGGCTCTTCGCGGGGACTACTGGTTTTGGTGCAGGTCGTCTGTTTTCACTTTCACTTACATGACTCACTTGCCTAATTGGCCTTTGAGCAGACTGACCGTTACTATGATTATTTCCATTAACATTATTTCCTCCTTGTGGTTTCTTTGGTTGGCGTCTGTCTTCGTTTACCTTTTTAGGTGTTGGCGTATGTAGGTCGATAACAATTTGTTCGACATCATTTCGTCTCTTAGCATAGTTGGTACGACTCCCCGAGATTGCCATATCACGATATGAAACTGGTGGTCGTTCAAGCGGAGGGAGTGTGACTGCCGAAAATGGTTGTGAACCGACTCCATCAATCATGAGGGAGAGATAAATTTGTGCGAAGCCAAGATTTACCAAGTCCACTGCCAAAAATTGTGGTGAGAATACCGTCTCCAAGACTTCCGCGTCAAAAGGACCGACGCGAAACGCAATTGTCGTCCCGACGTTGCCAAATACTGCACTTCGAACATCTTCTTCCATCTGATCAACATACTGGTGGGCAATGATAAGGTTGAGGTGGTACTTACGAGCTTCAGAAAGAATATTCGCAAAGGTTGAGTTGGCAAACGACTGAAATTCATCCACATAAAAATAGAAATTCGGCATCTTCTTCATCACATCAACGGGTAGGTCGGCTCGGCTCATGGCAGCAAGATAGATGCGAGTAGTGAGCATCGAGCCGAGAAGATTGGCATTGGTTTCACCAATCAGTCCTTTAGAAAGGTTCATGATAAGAATCTTCTTATCATCCATCATTTGGCGAATATCAAAACTCGAATTTGGCTGACCGATGATATTACGAATGAGTGGGTTACCAGTAAACTGGCCAATTTTGTTTTGAATGGCTGGTAAAGCTTCAGCTGCAAACCGCTCAGTGTAATTGGCAAACTCATCAGTCCAGTACGCCTTCACCGCCGGATCCTTACAATACTCAACCACCTTTAAACGAAATTCCTTATCAACAAACATACGGTTCACCGAGAGTAGTGTCGTGTCTGGATACTCAATGAGCGCCAAGAGTGCATTTGTGAGAATGTACTCCATACGGGCACTCCAAGCGTCGACCCAGATCTTTTTGAAGGTCGACATTAGCCCTGACACTACCAAGTGACGTTTATCGACTCCAACATCCTCCATCACATTAAACGCGATGGGGTTGTCGGTATCAAACGGCGCAAAATACACCACATCATTGAGGCGGTGCTCTGGGATATATTCAAGCAATGTTTCAGCTGCAGAACCATGGGGGTCGATGAAGGCCATTCCCTCGCCATTCATGATGTCCTGTGCGGCCATATTTTCAAGTAGTGTCGACTTTCCCATCCCCGTCTTGCCGATGACATACATGTGTCGCTGGCGGTCTTTGGCTTTGATACCAAAAGGAACATATGCTCCGCGAGCGTCTGTTTTGGCGAAGTAGGTTATCTTTTCTGGGTCAAACGGTATCATGGTAGGTACAGTATACCACTAGCGATCAAACCTACTCTGAACGAAATCAATCAGTAATTTTACATCATCGTTGCGATGCGCTGAACCGAGCAAGATAATCACGACGATTCTGTCTTGCCCTTGGATTTTTATTTTGTGGAGTGATACCGATGTCTGACCAGCAGCATTTGTCTCTCCCACCTTTCCACCGACAAAACTATCGACATCTTCTACGGTGTTGAAATTGACTAATCCAGAAAATTCATTGAGTCCCTCAATTGTGGAAACCTTTCCGTTAGCGGTGATATCAAAAATGAATGTACGATTATCATGAATGTACTCAGAGAGCCTGTACAAATCGCCGAGAGAAGAGACATTGCCAGACCCAAGACCTGAAGGGTCAACAAATTTTGTACTCGACATACCAAGCTTGGTTGCTTTAGTGTTCATTTCAGTAATAAAATCTTCTCGTCCGTACTCTCCCGCAATCACTTCGGCCGCTTCATTTGAAGACTCGACGAGAAGAAGTTGAAGAAGACTGTACATAGACACACTCGAACGATCTTGGAGTCGTGGGATAAGTGACTGTACAAAAGATGGTGAGGAAACTTGCACACGACTATCGAGGTCGAGTCTTTCGGCCGTTACAACAGCAGTCATGAGCTTTGTGAGTGACGCGATTGGTACCGCTTGGTCCAGATCGCTCGCAGCGAGAATGGCGCCATTCTCAATATCGGCAATAAGGTAATGCTGTGTGTCTATGTTTGGGACGGTCGGTTCATAGACAAACTGATCGACGTCACGTGGCTTTTGATGAACAAGTACGGGAAGATTTTTTTTGACTGCATCATAGAGCACTTCGGCTTTTTCATCGTCAATCCGAATCCCTCCGCCCGCAAAGGTGTCAGCGACAGGAGTACCTCCTGGATAACGTGGCCACCCATGAATCATATAGTTTCCTTCAAAAATAACTGCCCAAGGAAATTCAGCTTGTGCGATAGTTGAAAATTCTGACTCAGCACTGCTATCTACTTGATAAAGTCCTGATGGTGCATCCCACCAAGAACCTTTCTCACCTAGTGCGAGAATTTCAGTACTTAATACAAGTACTCCGTCTTCAAAATAACGGAGCATTTTGCTGTCCAAATCAATTTCAATGAAACTTAGTTTTTCATCTACAAAAGCATCGCGAGTTTCAGTAAAGAAATTTTTCTGAGAGAGTGCAACTTGTGGACCATATGAAAGTGAGACTTCTTTGAAGGTATCAGGGTCAACAATGGTAACAGTGGGAGCGGCGATTTGTTCGGTTGCTGAGACATAGCCATAGCCAGAAATGGCTGCAAACGCGAACGCGCCAATCGCGCCGATTGAAAGTACCGCGCTCGTGAAAAACGAAGCCACCCGTCGAACACTCCGTCTTCGATTACGGTGCGCCTCGGCTTCTCGTACACTCTTTGGAATGAGTGAACCAAGCTGTTCGTTTGGTTGATCATCGCCAAAAGAAAGTAGGCGTACGAGCTGATCAGGTTTTTCAAACATACCCTTATAATACCTTGTCAAACTGACTTTTTTCTTTGTTATCCCACATAACAAAAGGGGCGCGAGAGCGCCCCTTTTAAACAGGGAGTAGGATTCACTCGCGCTGTTAATTGCCATCCCGACGTCTCCGAGCTGAAAGCTCTTCCTCAATCACGGCGCGGCGCGGCTGACTCGTCTGAGTCTCCCCATTCCGACCAAGTTGCAAAAGCAAATGCTCGAGTCTGTCGTCGGTTAAAGCGCGAATTTCGTCAGCGTAAGTTTCCTGCTCAAAATGTTGTCTGTCCACATCATTTCTCCTTCCTTTATCAGGGTAACAAACTTGGGAGGAACGTCAAATTACTCTATTCTGGCCCCTCAAAGGCTCCTCTGGTGTAGATATTACTCGGTGCCCAGACCATCCATGACTTTACACCCGCATCATAGCTCGCCTGAATCTGCGCCCGTACGTCAGCCGCATCGTAATCTCCTCCATAATCGAAGTCTTGTATCCAAGTACGGAAACGGTCGCCGTCATAGGTTGGTTTTTTATAAAGTGTAGGTGTCGAAGTACCGACTCGTTCATGGAGAAATCCTTGCATTGGTGTCGTTGGTGATTTCATACGGTCGACTCCAGTCTTCATTGCGTGATATACGACCTTATATGGATAATCATTTGGATTCCCAAGACCAAGAAAACTTTTCGGATAATGTGACGGATACACCATCGGTGCCACGAAATCAAAGTATGGTGCGGTGCGGTCTTGTACCTGTCCGATTGAGAGGTCGTCGTAGTTAGTGGTTGTCATACCAAATAAGTCGGCCGAGGTGTACGGGGTACTCGAGGCCCGACCCGTATTTTCGTGACGATACTTCGCAAAGCGACTTTCTTCATCGAGTTTTTCGTTTAGGTACCTAAAGAACGCTTCAAGATTAGCTTGCTTGTCTCCTCCATACTCTCCGGCCATGCTTTGTGGAAAATAAACATCCGCCATGTTGCCGTCAGATGGATAGCGTACATAGTCGAAATTAATTTCATCAAACCCAAGGTTGTACGCCTCAGTCGAGAGTTCGATGATGTGATCCCAATACTCTTTTGATGCAACATCAACAAACGAAAGTCCCTTATGATCTGTCCATACCGTCTGTCTATCGCTTCGCTGTACCGCCTGCGCTGGATGCTTCGGCGCGTAGAATGGATCTTGGAAGACAGTAACGCGAGCGATGGTATAGACATTGTTGTCATGAAGCATTTGCACAAGAGCCCCCATGTCGGCCGTACCACAGCGAGCATTGGCCCAGGCTGGTTTCCAGGCGTCGCTTTGTGGTGGAAATGAGATAGTGCCAGAGTAATCTTTGATATCAATCACCATACTATTCACCTCTGTTTCCTGTGCAAATTTTACCAATCGCTGACGGAAGTCAGTTGTACCAGCGACGCATGATGTCATGTATATCGCTTTTACTTGCTCTGGAAGCGGTACATGCTTTACTACCTCCCGCGTGTCAGGGCCTTTTTCGACAGGAGTTTCAGCTTCTTTCGTTTCTGATTTTTTTTCGCCGTGGACCGCCATCGCTTCCTTGTCGTACCGAACATCAAAGAGTGATATTGGTAAAAAGCTCATCGCAGTAAAAATCCCCACGATAAGCATGAGTGGTGTCAGGAATGCTGGCATGCCTTTCATCCACTCATTGTAGCGCGTTATTCAAAAAGCTTCTCGGTTGTTTCAACAAAGGCGTTGGTACCACGCTCGCCGTTTCCTTTATCGATTCGGCTCAGGTAAGTAGTACGACGAAGGGCGTAACCAAGGAAAATAAGGACAACACCGAGTGCAACCACGAGTCTCGTTCGCCATGATTCAGGAACGCCTAGAAACGGGGTGATGGTGAGTAAAACTCCAGAAATGAAGACAATCGTTTCTTTCGACATAATGGCCTAGTATACCGCAGGCTAATTAGTATCAACAATGATGACGAACTCACCTTTCTGTTTTACAGGTGTCTCAGTAAGAGTTTGATGATGCTCGGTGGCTGTACCGATGAGTAATTCTTCATGCATTTTAGTCAGTTCACGACCAATATAGATAGTTGCTTCGGGATAGCCTTTTGCCAGTGATTCTAAAGTCTTTAAGATGCGATGGGTTGATTCAAAAAAGACGGTGGGGTGCGGAAAGGTCGCGAGACTTTTAAAAAAAGTCTCGCGTCCTTTCTTGTGTGGAATAAATCCCAAGAACGAAAACTGATTACCAGCGATACCAGCAAGAGACACGACTGCCGTCACTGCCGATGGACCAGGAATTACCTCGATAAGCGCACCCGTTTCTCGAGCCTGCTTAATCAAAAGTACCCCTGGGTCGCTAATACCTGGAGTGCCAGCGTCGGACACAAGTGCGATATGCTTCCCCTCCCCAAGGTCGCTCAAAATCTGCGCATGTGCTGCTTCGCTCGTGTGCGCATCATACCGGTGCATTTTAGCCGAAATCTCATAGTGATGCAGGAGCTTCCCTGTCACACGTGTGTCTTCACAAAGTACATAGTCACACTCCTTTAGTGTCCGAATGGCACGCAACGTAATATCCTCCAGATTTCCAATCGGAGTAGCGACGAGTGAAAGTTTTCCCGTATCCATAATAAACAACCTTAGCATTCAAAATAAAAAAGTAAACGAAATTCTTATTTTGACAAAAATACTTATTTGTGATGTTATAGAGACATTCTGTTCCCTCGTCCTTTGAAAGGAGATTCCTCGTGGATCTGTTTAGTGTGTTCATCTCGACGTTTCTCCTTGTGTTCGTTGGCGAACTCGGAGACAAGACGCAAATTGCAGCCGGAACTGGCACCCTCGCCAATCGCAGACAAACTGGCACGATTTTCTTCAGCTCTGTGATAGCCCTCATGGCAGTATCAGGACTCACCGTCTTCGGAGCTGGTCTGATACCTCAGTCCTTCATTCCGACCCTCACCATGATTGGTGGCGGACTACTCATCGTCTACGGCATTCACTTATTTCGCAAGAAGGACAATGCGGACGACGAGTCAGCGTCTGTCGACACAAAGAGCGCAGCGGGTTTATTTTTCTCCCAGTTCTTTGTCGTCTTCATAGCGGAACTTGGTGACAAAACCCAAATCGCCACCTTGGCCGCCGCTATCGAAAACCAAGCGGAGCTGTTGGTCGTCTTTGCGGCCTCAGCCTCCGCGCTAGTCACCGTTACCAGCCTTACAGTCTGGGGTATTACCAAAGTGCCACAGCACTGGATGAAGCACCTGCAACGAATGGGTGCCTGCCTCATGGTTATATATGGCATCTACATGCTGACATGAACACTATTCAAAAGCGCGAGATCTTCGGTCTCGCGCTTTTTCTTTTATCTTACAAGTTCACTCGCAAGCTTCGTGATATTTCCTGCTCCCAAAACTACAATGACGTCATTCTGTTTGGTTGCATCTTTCAGCGTCTCAATCGCCACTTCGTAGCTTGGTACGTAGAGAACATTTTTGTTGTATTCAAGCGACTTGACCGCGAGCTCGCGACTTGAGATACCGTGTGGGTTATCTTCTCGCGCAGCATAAATAGGCATGAGAAGGACTCTGTCTGCGTACCCAAAGGCTTTGGCAAAATCTTCAAACAAAGCTCCTGTACGTGAATACGTGTGGGGTTCAAAGACAATAGTGATATCTTTCTCAGGATAGAGCTCTCGTACCCCATCGAGGGTCGCCATGATTTCGGTCGGATGGTGAGCGTAGTCGTCGTAGACAGGTACCCCCTGAAACTCTCCTTTGTATTCAAATCGACGCCACGTACCAGCAAATTCAGATAATGCAATACGAGCTTCTTCCATAGCAATCTTTTCGTGTCGCGCGACCGCAAGGGTAGCTGCTGCGTTAAGTCGATTGTGAAGTCCTGGTTGCTTAAGTGGTAACGTCACATCGAGAAACTCTGTGTAGTCAATGATATTTTTCACCCCCATAATAATTGGTGCAATCGCTGGGTCTTTGGTATTGACTACAACCACTCCCCCTTCATTCACTTGCATCACCAGTTCACGGAAGGCATCTTGCACATCAGTGAGGTCTTTATAGTAATCGGTGTGTTCATATTCGACATTAGTGATTATGAGCACATCTGGTTTAAGGTGGAGGAAGTCTCGCTTGTATTCACACGCTTCGACAATTGCGTACTTGCTCTTGCCAGCCCGAAAATTACTCTTGGTCTTCGCTCGCAGTGAACCAACAATCGTTGTCGGATCCTTGCCTGCCGCTTCAAAGACATCCGTGAGCATCGCGGTTGTCGTAGTTTTGCCGTGCGTCCCTGAGACCGCAATGAGATAGTACGGGTTCATCGCGAGTCCGAGCCCTTCGAAGTAGTTAATCATCGGAACGCCAAGTTGCTTGGCCGCAACCATTTCTTCATGGTCGTGTGCCATTGCTTCGGTGTACACCACAAGTTCAATGTCAGAAGAAATATTCGTCGCAACTTGTTCAGTAAAAATCATCACTCCTTCCGCTTCAAGCGCATCAGTAATCTGACTCACCGCTCTATCCGAGCCGCTCACCTGCTTCTTTTCATGCACCAAAAAACGCGCCAACGCTGACATGCCAATACCACCAATACCGATAAAATGAATGCGGGAAATATCTTTGAGTTCAACCTTTGACATACGTAAAAGCGTATCATACTATCACCCCTAGAATAGTCTTCACAAGAAAGGGTTTAGTATGTCCTCGTTATACAAATATAGCCTTGGCAGTGCCACAATCACTATACTTGGACAGCAACAACGAATCATCGATGATCTTCAACTATCATTTGATCAAGCCAAACAAGTGGGTGCACACCCTGACAAAATCACCCAGCTCATCGTCGCAAGCGATAACACCAGAGCAGGTCATAAACTCGTATGTCCAGCCAGAGCAAATGATCTTATGTACTGCGATGGTGCGGTACTTTCTGAAAACGGTTCGGCTGTTATTATGCAAACAGCTGACTGTGCGGTACTTGTCATTTATGATCGCGTCAGTGGCCGTATCGCGTGCGCACATGCTGGCCGACCTGGACTCTCGCCCTCAAAACATTGTGCTTCATGCACAATTACAGAGAATGCAATCCATGCCCTTATTGGTCATGATGGCGATCGCAGTCAGCTCGAGGCACTCATAACTGGCAACATCTGCGGACCGTGTTTTAAACACGACAAAAACGATGCTTTCAAGCTTATCGAACCGTTTCTCCGCTATCCGAGCACTGTGTTTGCTAACGTAGAAGAAGGGGCACTCGACCTGTTTCTACTCATCAAGCACAACCTCATGTTCGCGGGGATTCCAGAATCGCAGATTCGCCACGAAGGACCATGCACACTTGAGACACCCCTTCTCTCGAGTCATCGTCGCGGTGACGATACACGCAATACCTTTATTATTGTGAAAAATGAATGAGGGCTTGGACGCTTCGCGTCCAAGCCCTTTTTTATATCTGTAGTGAATTAATCACCTCCATAAAAATATCATTGCGTTCATATTCGTTCTTAAACATTCCGAATGATGCAAAGCCTGGACTAAACAAAAGTACGTCGCCAGCCTCAGCCATTGCTAAACCTGCCTTTACTGCCGATTTCACATTCCCCATCACTTCGCACTCAATCAAATCTTTAATAGTATCGGTGCCTGTCCCTTCAAGTAGCACAACTTTTTTGCAGTACTGTGGAATCGTCGTGAGAAGTTCAGTAGTATCAATATCTTTCTTGGCGCCACCGCCAATCCAAATGATGTTTTTATCATCTACATTCCCCACCGCTTTCATTCCCATAATCACCGCCTGTGGTGTGGTCGCATTGTTGTCATTATAAATTTTCACATCATTCACTTCACCAAGATACTGTAGTCGCCCTTCAACCCCAGGAAAGCTCGCAAGACCAGCGAAGATTTCTTCTTCCGAAAGTCCTAGTGCCTCAAGTGCTTTGTATGCGAGCGCTGCATTGAGCCGATTATGTTCCCCCGGCATCGCAAGTATTGCATCTTCAGGAATGAGTGATTCGTCGACAAGTATCACCTCTTGCCCGAGCGTAGCTCCCTTCATTTTCTTTGCCCACTCAAAAACTTCTGGAACAGTCACCAAAACATCGTGATCTTCTTGGTATCGGAAAATGTTCGCCTTGTCAGAAAAATACGCGTCCATGTCACCATGATAGTAGTTCATGTGATCGGGCATAAAATTTGTGAAAACTGCAATATGTGGCGATCGCTTTGCCCACCCGAAACCTTGCAGTTGCCACGAATCGAGTTCAAGCACCGCGATGGAATCTTCGGTCACTTGTTTTAAAAGTTGAAGATTAGAAAGTCCGCGGACATTGCCACCGAGCAAAATAGTGCCATCAAAAGTTTCCCTCAAGACATGGTGAATCATGTGTGTCGTGGTGGATTTCCCTCGAGTACCAGTAATACCGACAATCGGAATCTCTGAAAGTTCCGCAAAGAGTGCCGCGCTTTGTTTGAGAGGTACCCCTGCCTTGCGGGCATGCTCTAAATATGGAGAATCCATTGGCACACCAGCCGCCACAAGAATCAAATCACGTTCTTCGAAATCTTCCATTCGATGCTCTCCTAAAATAAATTTCACATTATCTAAATGCTCAAGTTGTGCGACTGAAGTCGCGAGTTCTTCTGCCGACTTCTTATCAGTAACAGTTACTTCCTGAGCACCAGCTTCTGCGATAAACATTGCATCGCCAATACCCCGCCCCAAAAGCCCCAGCCCCATGACAGTTACTTTCTTACCCTTAAAATAATCGCTGAATTGCATGGGGACATCATAAAGAAAAAGTGCCAAAAGTGCCAGCTACCAGTGCTATAATCAAGGACATGAAGAAATCTGGCAACGACCGCACCCTCGAGTCATTCAAAATATACCCTTACATCACTTGGACTTTAATCATTGGCTTTTCAGTCTTTGTTTACAATATCACCCAAAAGCTTGAGGCAGTCACTGAGACACTAGGTGCCCATGCGCAATTCACAGAAGCAGACTTATCTACTTCCACTAAAGCAATTAAGGGGCTTGGGGAGGCTCCAAAATTATCTCAATAAAGCGAATCAAAAAACCGCAACGTGAAAACGTTGCGGTTTCGTCTTTAAAAAGCATAGATGAACTTGAGCATCGGTCGAGCTCGCTTGAGTGAACGATGGGAACAGTCTTGAAACAGCGTTACCATCACCCATTCACGTGGAATAGCACATGAGTCTTTGTATAGGTACGTATGTTGTTGTAGTGGTAGACGGTAGCGATCATCAGTATCCTCAATCGGACTGATAAGGTCGATCTGAATTCGGGCGCGTGTACTTACGGTCACGTCAAAATTTATTTTGCGATTATTTTCTAATGAAAACGATCTTTCAGTCTGGGCGGTGGCTGTCGTCCCCAAAGACGAAACTGTGAGCAAGACACCAACAAGAAGTGTACGCATTGTTTCTGCCTTTCAAAAAACGAAGACATTCTCTCCTTTCATAGTGTAGCATGACACGAGTTTCGCTACTCAAACCACGCATCAGGAATCGGAC
>JAGOON010000044.1 GCA_017992505.1 Minisyncoccota bacterium
ACGTACTTTGTCATCTTGGCCTCAGTGTTGCCAGTTAGTTTTGCTCTTGGAACAGTCTATCTCCTTGCGTATGTCGCTGGTCTTTCGCTTGTACTACTCCTGATTGCTCTTCTTGGTGAACGTTTCGCGAGTCGGCTGAGTGGTTTTTCAAACCCAAACGGCTGGCTTAAGCGCAGTCTCGGTATCTTATTTGTAGTGCTCGGTGTTTTGATTATTCTTGGTCTTGATAAAGCGCTTGAGGCAGCCTTGCTTGATAGTGGATACTTCGACATCACAAAGGTCGAGCAAAAGTTATTGGAGAAAATTTAGTGTTTATGAAAAATGAGTATGTCATTGGAGCGATTGTGACGGGATTGGTGGTGCTGTCGCTTGGAGTAATTTTCCTCAGTCCAAACGAGCAAGCAATGAAGCTATCAAATAGTGATGCCGCTGCTGGTACAGAAAAAGCAGTGCCGTTCGTTGAGATAGTGAATCCGTCAGGATTTGTGAATACTGACAACAAACAAATTAAAATTGCTGACTACGTAGGGAAGCAAGTCATTCTGCTCGATGTAATGACCTATTCATGTATCAATTGCCAGCGAACATTTCCGTATGTGAATGCTTGGTATGAGAAATACAAAGACGATGGTCTGGTTGTGATTGGAATCCATACACCAGAGTTTGCTTTTGAAAAGGATAAGCATAATGTTGAGAAAGCCTTTGAAGAATTCGGTATTAAATTCCCAGTTGTCTTAGATAATGATTATGCGACTTGGCAAGCGCTTGGGAACAAGTACTGGCCACGAAAATATCTTATCGATATTCATGGCAATATTGTCTACGACCATATTGGCGAAGGAGCGTACACCGAAACCGAAGAAAAAATTCAGGAACTATTGAGAGAACGAGCAACTGTTCTTGGTACTTCTCTCAATACCGAAGACGAACTGGTGGTAAGTGGGATAGAAGAAGTGAAGACATCCACACAGAGTCCAGAGACATACTTCGGTTCACTTCGAAATGAACATTTGGCAAATGGAATTATAGGTAAGACGGGACTACATGTTGGTGCATTTCCTCCAAACATACAACCAAATGCACTTTATCTTGGAGGTAGCTGGGACATCACCAAGGAGTACGCAGAGGCGCGAGAAGGTGCTGTTGTTAAGTATCGCTATAATGCGAAAGAAGTATATATCGTTGCTGAATCAGAAAGTGGTGGGGTGATAGAAGTGTGGCAAGATAATGCGCTGGTAGAAGAAGAGGCGGGCGCTGACGCACCCGCCTCTCACGCAGAGATACGGGCTAGCCGTCTATATAAACTTATAAAAAATCCCGAAGCGGGGGAACATATACTCGAGCTTCGAGTCACTCCAGGGGTCAAGCTATTTGCCTTCACATTCGGGTAGTACTTCCTTCGGGTGGGATGCTACTATAGGCGTATGCCTCAAGCAGTCGTTTGGATATTTCTCATTATCTCCAGCCTTTTTGCAAGCGTTCACAGTTTTGCTGTTTCAATGTCACTCTATTGGTACTACTGGTGGTTTGATATCATGATGCATTTTTGGGGAGGTATTCTTGTTGTGTTTGGTGTCTACGCACTCTGTTCACTTAAACATATTCCACTCAAGCCAAGTACACTACTTATTTTTGCAACCCTCTTTTCGATCATGGTTGTATGGGAAGTGTTTGAGTGGAAAGTTGGTCTTTTCAATCCACCAACTCATATCTTTGATACCGCTAAAGATATGGTGGTTGGATTTTGCGGGGGATTAGTCGGATATCTTATGATGATTCGACTTAGAATGTAACTATGAATACAACGTTAGGATTTTATGGAGGAGTCGGTTCGGTGACAGGGGCCAACTTCATGCTTGATACGGGGAAAGTAGCAATTTTAGTTGATTGTGGGTTGGTGCAGGGAAGTGAGTTCGCGAGTGAAATAAACGCCAAGTCATTTGTCTATAATCCCGCTGAAGTCGATGTGCTGATAGTCACACACGCACATGCAGATCATATTGGTAGAATCCCAAAGCTTGTTCGTGATGGTTTTAAAGGAGTCATTTACTCTACAGAACCAACTCGCTCGCTCGCTCGCTTCATGTTTGAAGATGCACTAAAGATTATGGAGATGGAAGCTCGTCGAGACAATCGAGAGACGCTTTATGGTGCCGAGGATATAGAGCAAGCATTTACGCTTTGGAAGACAAAGGCATATAAAGAATCATTTGAACTTCCCGATGGTATTATCGCTAGTTTCCACGACGCGGGACACATCCTTGGCTCAGCAATGGTTTGGCTTGAACGAAACGGAAAGAGGGTTGTTTTTACTGGTGACATCGGCAATGTACCACAGCCACTTATGGGTGCACCCGAAATACCCCAAGACTATGACTATATGGTCATGGAAAGTGTGTATGGCGATCGTTCCCATGAAGAAGTCGACGAGCGTACCGAACTTCTAAAAGGCTATATTCAGGAAACCATCCGCACCAAAGGAACCCTTATCATCCCGGCATTTTCGCTCGAGCGTACGCAAGGTATGCTTCTTGAGATAAATAATCTGATTGAGAGTAAGCAGATAGGAGAGATTAAAACTTTCCTTGATTCACCACTTGCGATTCGGGTAACAGAAGTGTATCGAAAGTCAGTTGCTTTTATGAAAGAAGAGGTGCAAAAACAGATTGAGAGAGGCGATGACATCTTTGAGTTTGACGGACTTAAATTCACCGAAACGGTAAAAGAATCATCACAAATTGCTCGCACGAGTGGTGCCAAAATCATCATCGCTGGCTCAGGAATGAGTCACGGCGGACGTATACGTGCGCACGAAAAAGAGTATCTCGATGACACAAACTGCATCGTGCTTCTGGTGGGGTATCAGAGCGTTGGAAGTATTGGACGACTTCTCCAAGACGGTGCCAAACAAGTATTCATTGATGGTATGAAGGTGAAGGTGAAAGCACGTATTGCGACTATTCGTGGTTTTTCGGGCCATGCAGACCGCGACCAGCTGGTGGACTTGGTGCATGGTGGGCTTACAAAACAAACCAAGCAAATATTTGTCACGATGGGAGAAGAACGTTCATCACTCTTTTTAACCCAACGCTTAAGGGACTATTTGGGCGCCCCCGCTATCGCCCCCGAGGAAAATGCCGAGATAGAGATAGATTTCTAAGTCAATTCGTTCTAATATTAATCATATGAAAGACATCATTGAAAATTACAAGCGCATCGTATTAGAAAAATACGCGACTTTTGAAGGTCGCGCATCTCGACGAGAGTTTTGGTACTTTGTGCTCGCGAGCGTTATCATTAGTTTAATCTTAGGTTTTATCGAAGGTATTTTACGCGGTCTGCTCAGCATTCCACCAATGCATAATGATGAGAGTGCTCTTGCTAATATTTACTCATTACTCGTACTCCTCCCTTCGTTAGCAGTTTCTGCACGACGTCTGCATGATATCGATAAGTCAGGCTGGTGGATGCTTGTGCCACTTTACAACATTTACTTGTTCTTACAAAAAGGTCATCCTGGAACGAATCGATTTAACACTGATCTCGTTCCAATTCCTCCCTCAAACACCACCCCAAAACCAGATCAAACCGTAACAACAGAATAAAATATAAAAAACACCACCCCAAAAGGGTGGTGTTTTTTTGTATAGAGATTACTTAACGCTCTCAACTACACGAGTGAATGCTTCTGGCTTCTCTACTGCGAGAGTAGCGAGTACCTTTCGGTCGAGAGTAATACCCTTATCCTTTAGCATTTTGATGAATCGACTGTACTTAAGTCCGTGAGACATAAGTGCGGCATTGATGCGGACTGTCCAGAGTGCTCGGAAGTCTGCCTTCTTGTCTTTGCGGTGAGCGAATGCATAGGTGTATGCATGGTTCATTGCTTCGCGAGCAACGCGCTTTTTCTTTGAGCGTTGGAGACGGTACCCCTTCACTTCATCGAGCATGTTGCGTCGACGCTTTTGGGCCATGAGGCCTCCTTTTACACGTGCCATAGTTTTTCGTTACTTATTGATAATTATGCTCCAGTATTTGGAAGGAAGCGTCGGGTAATGCGCTTGCTCAAGTTGAGAAGCTGGGTTCGCTTACGACGAAGTCGTTGCTGACCTGTTTGGCGGGCATTAAAGTGGTTTTGTCCAGGCTTGCGCGCGACGAGCTTGCCGTTTTTGGTCACTTTAATACGCTTGGTAAATGATTTATTTGTTTTCATACTAGCTAGAGTTTTGATCGGGCATCACCGAAGGGGGTTCGGTAAAGTGGCAGTACTGTACCTTATTTAGGTATTAAAATCAAGCGTTCTCTAAATAAAACCACCCCCAAGGGGTGGTTCTTCTATGGTCTAGATAAGACCAGACTCCAAGAGGTCATCGAGCGACTTCTTTTTCTTCTTCTGTTCTGGCTGGTCAGTATCCTTTGGTTTTTCTGCCTTTTCTATCTCTGGAAGGATTTTGGGCTTTTGAATCTTGGTTGCAGCAACCCGCTCAAGAGTAGTACTCCAGCCTTTTGGACTTTTTTTAATTGGGTCAGCGAGCTTGTAGTCAGCTGGAATAATCTTCAAAAATCGTTCGAGCCGTTCCTTGAGGAATTCTGGTTCCATGTACTTGTACCGGCCCCAAAGAAAGAGATCTACCTTTACTCGGTGTCCCTCTTGGAGCCATTCTGCAGCACGCTTGGCTTTGAGTTGTTGGTCATGTTCACCAGTACCAATCTTTACCTGTACGCTCTTGGTTTCGGTAATGTGGGACTTTGCTTTCACTTCACGAGCCTTACGACCAGTTTCGTAC
>JAGOON010000045.1 GCA_017992505.1 Minisyncoccota bacterium
GAAGAGTGAAACTTTCGCTGAAAAAAAAGTTGCACGCACGCTCGATACAGGCGTGCTCCAGCCTGATTTCCTTACACATATTATGTGGGGCGAAGCGATGCTTGATCAACTCGACTCGAAGAGCCATCTCCTTATTGATGGCTTTCCTCGCACGGTAACCCAGGCCCATGTACTTGATGATGCATTTACATTCTTTGAACGAAACAATATCCACGTGATTAACCTCGATACTCCAGAGGAAGTCGTTCGTGCTCGTATGGAAAGCCGTGCTCGTGCTGATGACACCAAGAAATCAATCGAAGAGCGACTTCGTTGGTATCGCGAAGATACGCTCCCCGTGCTCGAATACTACCGTGCTCGGCCTGACGTACACGTACATGATATTAATGGAATGGACACAATTGATGCTGTACACGAACAAATTCTAAAAGCCCTTAAGCTATAATTTATGATTACTAAAAAGAGTCCAGAAGAGATTGAAGTACTGAAAGAAGCTGGGGGAATTCTTGCCTCAATACTTCGCGCACTCGCTGACGCGCTTAAGCCTGGAATGACCACGCTCGATATTGATGATATGGCAATGGAGCTCGTAGAGAAGTACAGTGTTGAACCAGTACTCCTTGGGTATCACCCAACGTTTGCGGACAACCCCTATCCAGCAGCTATTTGTGTTTCAGTAAATGACTGTGTGCAACACGGTGTTCCAAGTGAGGATGTGGTGCTCAAGATTGGCGATGTCGTTAATCTTGATATGTCGATTGCTCACAAAGGAATGATTGTTGATTCAGGAATTACGGTTGGTGTGGGAGAAATCTCAGCTGAAGCACAACGGTTACTCGATGTTACCAAAGAAGCGCTTGCTCTTGGTATCAAACAAGCCAAACCTGGCAATCACATCGGCGACATTAGTCATGCGATTCAGACGCTTGTAGAGTCACGTGGATTTTCGGTTGTTGAGGTGCTCTGTGGTCACGGTGTCGGATATGCGGTTCATGAAGAACCAACTATTCCGAACTTTGGTAAAGCGGGCACAGGACCCCTCATTGAAGTGGGGCATGTGTACGCGATTGAACCAATTGTAAATATGGGTGGTGCCGATGTTTTCTTTGATGATGATGGCGATGGCTACTCAGTTTACACCGAGGATGAAAGCTGGAGTGCTCATTTCGAGCATACCGTGGCGATTACTAAAGATGGACCAGTGATTCTCACAAAGGTAAATTAAGAAAAGACACGCCCATGGGGCGTGTCTTTTCTTTTCTCAGTATTTTGCTATACTGCGCCCGTAATTTTAACTTAAATATATGGGTACACTTCCACATCAAGAACGATCACTCGTGCTTCTCAAGCCAGATACGGTACAACGAAGTCTCGTCGGTGAGGTTATCAAACGCTTTGAAAATACAGGCCTCAAGATTTCAGCCATGAAAATGATTGTACCGACTGAGGCACAACTCCTCACTCACTACAATAAAGACGACGCTTGGTATCAGCGCAAGGGAGAAGGGATTGTGGCTGAGCTTACTGCGCAAGGAAAGGAAATCACCAAAGAACCAGCTGCATATGGAAAGGATATCATTCTTACCATAGTTCGCTATATGACTGCAGCACCTGTGGTGGCGATGATCTTGGAAGGTAATAAGGCAGTGTCAGTAGTGACCAAGATTGTTGGTACCACTGAGCCAGCAACTTCAGATGTCGGTACTATCCGCGGAGATTACACACTCGACTCTTACTTCCACGCTACCTTTGAAAATCGCGCTGTACGAAATCTCGTACACCAGTCAGAATCTCCAGAAGAAGCAGAACGAGAAATCGCAATTTGGTTCAAGGATGACGAAATTATGAACTACGTGACTGCTCAAGAGCGCATCATGTATGATGTAAACTTTGACGGAAAGAACGAGTAATTGAAATAGCACACCACCTACTTCGTTGGACTGCAGAAAAAACCGCTCAATGTACACTTGTACACCTCGCGGTTTTTTCTTTGTCCGCCTCGTATCTGGCGCACTCTTTCAATTACTCAACTTTGTGGTGAATATTTATTCACATTTCCAGTTTCCAAATTCTTAGTATAATAAGAGATGGAACCACACTACGTATGTTCCGAATACATAGCATTAGGGCTGCCCGTAGTCGCAAGGCGTAAAGAGAACTCGCGAGCGTCCTCAAAGAAATTCATTTTTTTGAGGACGCTCGCTGGATTTCTGACACAACTTGGAAAAGGTGCCCACCTTGATTTACGTCAGGGGCATGCGTTTGTGGTTCCCTTAGAAAATGCATCTCGCGAGAGGTGCTTTTTCTATTAAGCAAATGGTAGTATACCTACACTATGAAATTCACCACAGTCACTTGGTATTCTCAGCTCGCAGCGATTATTGTTGGGTTAGGCTTATTTTTGCTCGGTATTTATGTAGGTACAAAAATGACCCCACCGGCCTCTGTTGCAATAACTGAAACGGTTGAGGTTATTCCGTCCGTAGTTGAAGAAACGATGTCACCGATTGTGAATGCTGAACTGGGATCACAGCAGATAGAAGACGAAACTGTTGACATCCCATCATCACAGGTCTACCTCACCGCCACTCGCGCAAATGGAGACATCAAACGCATAATGCTCAAGGAAGTTCAGGGGAGTTGTAATCTTCTTGAAGCAGACCCAATTATTGGTCGAGATACTGAAGAGTTCCTTTGTTACTATGCCGGCTTTGGAGAAGTGTTTCGCATCAAGGAGACAGTTAATGCCTATGCAGTAGAGTCAAAAGAAATAGAGGAGGCATCGCCGGATTACAATCCACCAATTCAAGAGTTTGTCACATTCTTTGAGGTGCCAAAATAATTGTAAAGTCAACCATACATGGTATAGTAATCAAGAAATATGGATGCAGTCATTAAAAACAGCGTACACGAATGTCGAACGAAACTTGGTCTTACGCAAGAACAGCTTGCAGAGAAAGTTGGTGTCACAAGGCAGACCGTTATTGCTATTGAGCGCGGAAACTACACCCCGTCAGTTCTTTTGGCGCTCAAGCTCGCCGAGGTTTTTTCTGTATCTGTAGAATCATTATTTAGTATTGCGTATGAATAAAAATTATCTCCACATTATTGTTGCGAGCGTCTTGGCGTTTTTCCTCCTTACTCTTGCTGATCTCATTCCGTTTTGGATGCCGATGATGGGGGAGATGATCGCACTGCTTATCGTGTCTATTCTCATGCTGACTTGGGTTGGTTTTGTAATGAAAGAGGTGGCTCATGATGAACGAGAGGTGCTACTCAAGATGAAGTCTGGTCGTATCGCGTACCTTTCCGGACTTGGCGTACTTATGGTGGCACTTATCGTACAAGGCTTTGCTCACGCTATCGATCCCTGGATTGCCATTGCCTTGGCGGTTATGGTGCTCGCAAAACTCTTCGCGCGATTATACGAAGAATAGCCATATACATGTAAAGTCCTCTATACTTCTGGTATAGAGGCTTTTTAGTAATAATCTCTAGAACATATGAATTCAAAAGTAGTAATAGGAATTATCGGTGTGCTCGTTGTGGGTCTTGGTGTGTATGGATACTCAAGTAACCAAAAAGAAGCAGCCATGATGGAACAAAAAGCGATGGAGGAGGAAAAGATGATGATGGAGCAGAAGGCTATGGAAGAAAAGACTATGATGGAACAAAAAGCGATGGAAGCCGATAAAATGATGGAAAAGGATGGAGCGATGATGGAAAAAGATGATTCGATGATGATGAGTAAGGGAAGCTACGAAATGTATGATCCGTCTAAGCTTGCAATGGCAGAGAAAGGGAAGGTGGTGCTCTTCTTTAAAGCGTCATGGTGCCCAAGTTGTCGAGCGCTCGATGCAGACATCAAGGCAAGTCTCGCTGATATTCCAGCTGGAGTAACTATTCTTGAAGTTGATTACGACAAGTCAGCCGAACTCAAACAGAAGTACGGCGTGACGATGCAGCATACTCTCGTGCAGGTAGATAAGGACGGAAACCAAATCACAAAGTGGAGTGGAGGAGCGACGCTCGAAGACGTAGTGAAGAATATTAAGTAAGTATGACCTTTTTCGCGATAGCATTTATAGCGGGGGTGCTCACGGTCTTGGCACCGTGTATCCTTCCGCTATTGCCTGTCGTGATAGGGTCATCCGCATCCGGACGAAGTAAAGCCACCCCGTATATCGTGGTGGCTTCGCTCGGGGCGTCGATTATTCTTTTCACGTTTTTATTAAAAGCATCAACTGCTTTTATTTCTATACCGCAAAGTTTTTGGACCTATCTCTCAGGAGGAATTTTGGTATTTTTTGGAATCACCTTACTTTTTCCAAAAGTATGGGAAAGTATTCCAGGTCTTTCAAAGGCCACTATTAATTCCAATAAGCTTCTTGGAAGTGGCCATAAGAAGAAAAGTATCTGGGGTGATGTGGTGGTGGGGGCAGCGCTTGGGCCAGTCTTCTCGACCTGTTCGCCAACGTACTTTGTCATCTTGGCCTCAGTGTTGCCAGTTAGTTTTGCCCTTGGAACAGTTTATCTCCTTGCGTATGTCGCTGGTCTTTCGCTTGTGCTACTCCTGATTGCTCTTCTTGGTGAACGTTTCGCGAGTCGGCTGAGTGGTTTTTCAAACCCAAACGGCTGGCTTAAGCGCAGTCTCGGTGTCTTATTTGTAGTGCTCGGTGTTTTGATTATTCTTGGTCTTGATAAAGCGCTTGAGGCAGCCTTGCTTGATAGTGGATACTTCGACATCACAAAGGTCGAGCAAAAGTTATTGGAGAAAAA
>JAGOON010000046.1:0-2197 GCA_017992505.1 Minisyncoccota bacterium
CCGACAAAGAAGTTCTACTGGCATGAGGTTGAATGACGAAACTACGCCGTAGTCAATGCTGAGTGCTGGAATATTAACTGGTTGCACATACATCCTTGCCGATTTAACATCGTGTGAAATGTAGTGGGTGTTATGACCCGCACTGTTGAGTGCCTGAAAAAGCTTCCCCGCAATCGCACAACGTAATCGCCCGAGTCCAGTAAAACCGACTGGAATTGGGCCGATATCGAACACCGATACACGATCAGAAAATTCAAAGTAAAGCTGGACGACTTCTCCATTATCGCCAAGTACTTTCCATATATTTTTTGAAGAACCTCGCCGTTCAAGCACATGTGTCATGACAACCTCCCTAACAAAAGCCAAAGTGACAAACTATGTCTGCCGCATTTAAACCACAAAATTTGCAAGACTACAAGCCTATTTCGAACGATACTTCTCTATCTCTTTATGGTTTCCTTCCACCAAAACTTTTGGGACGGCATATTCCTTCTTTTTATATTTGAGCACCTCTGGTCGAGTATATGTCTCGCCAGTGGTAACTCGTTGATCCTCAAGGGATCCAAAGGTACCAAGCACGCCCTCAATCTGGCGTGCAGTTGCATCGATAATAGTCAGGGTTGGAAGCTCACCCCCAGTCAGAATGTAATCCCCAACACTGATTTCCTCAGCATTAAGAATTTCCTTCACTCGCGCATCGATACCTTCGTAACGGCCAGAGATAAGGACGAGGTGATCGTATTTCCGAGCAAAGTCTTTAGCACGAGATTGGTCGAAAACCTGACCCCGCGGTGACATAATCAATGTCTTCACTTTCTTCTGGTCTTTCTTCTTTCCCACAGCTTTCTCCCACGCTTTCAAAATCGGCTCAGCATACATCACCATTCCCGGTCCACCACCATATGGTTTATCATCTGTCTTCTTGTGTTTGTCTTTAGTAAAATCGCGAGGATTGTAGTATTTTACTTCTATCTTTTTTCCCCGTACCTTGGCCCCTTTCCCTTTATCAGTCTTCTGGGCACGGCCAAGCACACTGGCGTCTGTGTACGCTTCGCATATCTCTGGAAACAATGTAATAACGTGGAATTGCATATTTATAGCTTACCTCTAAATGCCTCTAATTCATCGGGTATTTGTGAATGAAGCGGTGACGGAAGATTATTGAGAGTAAACCAGCCAAGCTCACTATGTTTCTCTGGTTCGTTATTGATTACCCTGTCTCGCTCGACCAGCACTTTATAACGGAATGCAATCCAATGAGATTTTTCACCTTCAATTTCCCGAAACACATCACTGACACCAAGCACTTCAATCTGAAGTGGACTGACTCCATACTCTTCGTTCACTTCGCGCTTTACCCCTTCAAGAAGAGTTTCGCCAAACTTTAGTCCTCCGCCGCCACAATCCCAGCGACCATGTTCGTCTCGGCACAATTCACTCCGCTTATGAAAGAGGTAGTTGCCCTGCCCATCGTGACAATAAAAAGTGACGCAAACACCGATGTAGTCGAATCCTTTTCTCACTATGTGATGCTAGCACAAAAACAACGGGTGCCGAAGCACCCGTTGTTTTCATTCTTTATTTAGATTCTTAGGTCTTCTATCGCCTGATCTAAACTTTTCGTTTCTGATACAGGATTATCTTCTTTCATCGCTTCTGACATTTCTCGACTCATCCCCTTACCTCCTTCTGGCTCGTTAATCTTGAGATTGACACGAGCATCATGTTTCATTCCTACCACTCGAAGAAGTGTGCGGATAGCTTTAGCGGTGTTGCCTGAACGACCGATAATCTTACCCATATCGTCTGCATGAACGTCAAGCGTAAGGAGTACTCCCATTTCGTCTACGGTACGGTTAATGTTCACTGAGTCCGGATGATCGACGAGTGCCTTTACGAGGCTCTCGAGGAATTGCTTATCTTCGTACTTATCCATACATCTATATCTTATCTATAACTGGTAAGCAGTCGTCACGAGTGTAACGTGCCCTACATAAAAGCATACGAGAGTGTCTCGTATGCGTCAATGTGATGGTGGTGATTGTTAGTCGGCTTCAGCGTCTGTTTGGGCTGCTGTATGAGCCTCTTCTTCTTTGGCGACAACCTCTTCAGATACCGGTGCTGTTTCTGTATGGTCAGCTGGAGTTTCTTCATCAGCAACAATCTCTGGAGTAACTGCAGCAAGCGCAGCCGCTTC
>JAGOON010000046.1:2297-4776 GCA_017992505.1 Minisyncoccota bacterium
GCCGCTTCAGCTTCAGCTTTGATTTTAGCCTCATCGATAATTGGAGACTTCTTAGGAAGCACGTTCTTCTTCTTGCCTTCAATCACCTTTTGACCAACAAGAATGTTGTGAACGGTGTCAGACGGTTGCACACCCTTTGCCAACCATTCTTTTGCCTTTTCAGCATCGATTTGCACATGATTCATCTTTGGGTTGTATGAACCAAGGCGATCAATATGCTTGTCGCTCTTCACGCCTGTTCGCTTGTCAGTTACCACAATTCGGAATGACGGATCATTCTTGCGGCCAACTCGTTGTAAACGCATCATTAACATAGAAATTTGAGAAATTTATACACCCAGCGCTCGCTCGGTCATGTCCAAATAAATTTGGCCGCGACGCTCGCTCTCTCGGTTGTAGTGGCGCTAGCATACCAAATTAGCCATAAACGTCAATAGTAAAAAAAACCGCATGAGTGTGGCTGAAGCCTACTCATGCGGTGGGTTTGTGAAAGTTTATAATCCGCAGGAAATGTAGCTGGGAGCCACGAACCGTTCCCGAGGAGTATCTTTCTCAGCAAATCCACCAAAACTATACTACTAGCTTTACAAAAAGCAAGTGTTATACTGCCAGCAATGAAAATAACCCATGAGGGACCTATCATGGTCCGCGGTAAAGGTGTTGGCTTTGTGGCCCACCCTGACTTCACTGAAGATATTGTTATCGAACGAGACCAGCTTAACTTTGCGCTCGATGGCGATATTGTCGAAATTGAGCTAAAGAAAAAGGCTGAAGGAAAACGTCAGGAGGGCGTTGTAATTCGAGTAATTAAAGCTAGTCATCGTGAGCTTATTGGGACCGTTAAAGAACGTTCGGAGAATGGTCAGCTCGTTAAATTTATCCAACCCGATAACACTCGCATTCATATTCGACCCCTCCTTCCAAATGCAACTGTTAATGATGTTGGTATGAAAGTAGTGGTGGAAATTGAGCGCTGGACCAATCCCCTTCTCGATCCGTTGGCCAAAATCACCGAAACTATCGGTCGTGCGGGCGACCACGAAACTGAGATGCAAGCCATCATCCGTTCGGGTGGCTTCTCGAAAGCTTTTCCCGAATCCGTCCAAGACGCGGCTCATAAACTCTACGAAACTAAAGAGCAGATTTTTGCTGATGCGCTGAAAGATCCCAAGCGTCGTGACATCCGCGACGTAACTACCATGACCATTGACCCCCATGACGCCAAAGACTTCGACGACGCACTCTCTTGTCGCACTCTGCCTAACGGTAATATCGAGGTTGGTATTCACATTGCTGATGTATCACACTACGTCCGCGAAGGTGAACCACTCGACCAAGAAGCACAGGAACGTGCAACTTCTGTTTACCTCGTCGATCGGGTAATTCCAATGCTTCCAGAAGTGCTCAGCAACGACCTCTGTTCGCTTCGCCCCAACGAAGACCGTCTCGCCTTCTCAGCAATCTTTGAGCTCGACAGCGATGCACATATAAAGAATGCTTGGTACGGACAAACTATCATCCACTCTGATAAGCGATTTTCTTATGAAGAAGCGCAGGAGGTACTCGACAAACAATCAGGCATCTTACTCGATGAACTCAACATAATGATGCGACTTGGTCGCATCCTTCGTCGCAAGCGACACGCTAACGGCGCAATTGCCTTTGAACAACCAGAAGTAAAGTTTGAACTCGATGAACGTGGCGCACCTGTAAGGGCGTACACCAAAGTCCGTACCGAAACAATGCTAATGATTGAAGACTTCATGCTTCTTGCGAACCGTGAAGTAGCAACATATATCAATGATTTAGCGAAATCAAAAAATCGTGATATGGCTTTTGTCTATCGTATTCATGATTTACCAAACCCAGATAAGATTGAGGAACTTGCGACATTTGTGCACGCTCTCGGCTACGAGTTTGAGACCAAAAAAGGCATGGTCAAGGCCACTGCCCTCAATCAACTCATGAAAGACGTTGAGGGTAAACCTGAAGAAAATCTCATCAAGACGGCCAGTATCCGTAGTATGGCCAAGGCGGTGTACTCAACCAAGAACATCGGACACTTCGGTCTCGCGTTCAAATACTACACACACTTCACCTCACCGATTCGTCGCTACCCTGACCTCATGGCGCACCGCATGCTTCGTCGTCACCTCGACGGCTCACATATTGGCGAAAAAGAACTCGCAAAATTTGAACAGATGTCCATCAAGTCCTCTCAGCGAGAGATGGAGGCTGTCTCAGCCGAACGTGACTCAATCAAGTACAAGCAAGTCGAATATCTTATGAATCGTATTGGCGAAACCTTCGACGGCGTTATTACTGGTGTGACTGACTGGGGTATCTACGTACAAGAGAAAGGTTCGCTCGCAGACGGCATGGTGCGCCTCTCCAGTATCAAGAGTGACTACTTTGAACATGAGGCAAAAAAATATCGGATTAAAGGTCAAAAGACTGGTAAAGTCTATCGACTCGGTGA
>JAGOON010000047.1 GCA_017992505.1 Minisyncoccota bacterium
AGCTTTTCACTCCTTACCACAAGTCATCCGATGGTTTTGTACGGCCAACCGGTTCGGGCCTCCACGACCTATTACAGTCGCTTCACCCTGCTCATGGCAAGCTCATCCCGCTTCGGGTCGTACCCCTACCCCATAGTCGCGCTATTCACGCTCGCTTTCACTGTGCCTCCGTGGGGTTGCCACTTAGACAAGGGATAAAGGTACACTCGCCGGCTCATTCTTCAATAGGCACGCCGTCACCCTTTCGGGCTCCGACTCCTTGTAGGTGTATGGTTTCAAATCTATTTCACTCCCCTCTCCGGGGTTCTTT
Organism: Minisyncoccota bacterium; assembly: GCA_017992505.1. GTDB lineage: Bacteria > Patescibacteriota > Minisyncoccia > Phycocordibacterales > UBA918 > OLB19. The sequence continues at coordinate 311 of JAGOON010000047.1, forward strand.
TCACCTTTCCCTCACGGTACTTGTTCACTATCGGTCATCAAGAATATTTAGCCTTACCAGTTAGTTCTGGCAGATTCATCCGAGCTATTCGTGTCTCGGACTACTCAGGAACGGAACCAAAAGAGGCTGATATATTTCGGATACAGGACTATTACCTTCTGGGGTCACGCTTCCCAGCGTGTTTTCCTATATATCAACTTTGTAACTCTTCGCAACTAAATGCTAATTCCGCCCTACAACCCCACACATATAAATACGTATGGTTTGGGCTGTTCCCGTTTCGCTCGCCGCTACTCAGGGAATCGCAAGAATCTTCTTCCTGAACATAATGGCACTTACGCACCAACGTTCAGGAACAAGTCCCTGAACGAGATGCTAAGCATCTGTTCAGAAAGAAAATTCCGTATATTGCTTTCTATTCCTCTAGGTACTGAGATGTTTCACTTCCCTAGGTAAGCATCCTCATACAAGGATTCCTGCCGATGACAGGAGGGTTTCCCCATTCGGACATTTCCGGGTCAAAGGTTAATTGGCACCTCACCGAAACTTATCGCAGCCATTACACGTCCTTCATCGCTTCTTGATACCAAGGTATCCACCATACACCCTTTGTTCCTGCAAGGAACGCTGGACACCACAAGGGCGAACATTGTTCACTTGCATTCACGTTGTGCACCGCTGCACATTTTTGAGTGTCGTCCGGAGATACTACTCCGGACTTGTTGCGAACCCTACAAGATTCGCAACATTACTGTTTATCGGGGACGAAAAGACCTGAGCGGTTGCAACACCGTACTCAATTCTTAACCCGATAAACGTTTACCTGTGTTGTGTGCATCCGCTTGCTAGGGATACACAACAACGTGCCTGGTGGGCGTCGATTCCACACCAGGACTTTACGAAGACAGACCTTATCAATCTGTCTTCTAGAATATGCAGTTTTCAATGACCGCGTACCTCCTTGAATTTTGAAGAAAAAAGCCGCAGTCTCGCGGCAAGTCACAACGCCTAGATGCGAAGGATTTGCTACGAAGCTAACTTACTCTCAAAACTCATAAATACGTGATGGCTATCTTATAGGATTTCGAAATAAAGTCAAGCGTTTATTCTGGATATTTCGGTCTTATTTATGCCCCTTTTTATACACAGGGTTTTCCCCAAAAAAATCCCCTATTTATGAAAGAAAATGGGCTACACGCAAGCGTGTAGCCCTATATTATTTTATTTACACAGAGTATTACCCCATGTAAATCCTCGCTCAGGATTGAGAATACAACGCCTCAAGTCTTCGCCGGCGCTCTTCCGACATTTGATCGAAGGCGAACGTGGCACCGCGCGGAACCGCCGTGTCGAGAGTGACCTCGGTATCGCTCCAGCCATTAAGCATCTTGACACGATCCCAGCTGTGAAGACCTGGTATCATCTCGCTGACAGTGACGATCCTGTTGGTGCCATCACCAGAATGACGCAGAGTGATACAACTGTATCTGCCAGTGGCACACAGATCGGCCGAACGTTCGAATGGCCCGGCGATGGGAGAAACGACTGCAGCAACTGCGGCGACAGACTGAGTAGCCGAAGCAGTAGCGACGAAATTGGCGCTGGCGACTTTCGAAGAAACGTCAGTGCTCTTCTCAGGCGACGGTAGTACAATCCCACCGATACCAAGGGCGGCCGTGGCTAGCCCAATCAAAATCAACTTGGACATGGAACACCTCCAAACAAATATGAAACTGGACGAACTGGTCCACTTACGATAGTACTGTTCTTTTAGAAATACGACAAGAGATTATTGTAGTTGCCCTACCCCCAAACACATGTTTAACTAAACATGGCAACAGAAGGAGGTTCTTTATGTCACGCCACCCACGCATATCTGACCCAGTCGAGCTAGTAATTGCGGAAGCGCTCAATGCCCGCAACATTGACTTCGTCCATGAGTCGGATGGAGTTTGGCCAACGAATTGATTTCTATCTGCCGGATTTTGGGGTAGCTATTGAATGTAAGCGATTCCACACGTCACGTTCAGAAAAGCAACTGTCGGAAAATCCAGAGATTATTTTGATTCAAGGTATGAACGCTGCAAAAGCATTCAAAGCCTTACTAGAAAAATAAACAAACGGCCCTGTATACACAGGGCCGTTTTTCACATCCGATACGTCGCACTCTTCACTTCGTCGCGGACGCCGATTTTATCGACAAGGAGTATGTGTTGGTAATCGAAGAAGTCGCGAGTGAGTTTGTCATACATTCCCACTCGATACATAAGGTCTTCCGAAGACATCGCAGCAAAACGAATCTCAATTCCCACCTCTGCTTCAAGTGAACGAATGGCTTTTTCAACCGCTGGTACTGAAAGTTTTTTCATTGCAAGAAGGACATCGAGACGTTGCTCAAAATCGCGCACAAACACCCCGCCAATACCCACAAAATCAAGCACTCCCGCTTTACGTAAGTGCTTAAGGAGATTCTTGCCATCAATGGGCGCAGTCTCAAACAAGAAGGTCTGGAGAGCTTGAAGCTCTTGAAAATCTTTATTTAGCGTATAGGCAATTGCTTTCATCTTCTTTTTCTTCCCCGCTACTTCAATAAGAACATTCTTTTGACGAATTACCCCCGCCTTTTCAAGCGCCGATATTTCCGTACGAGCAGTACGGCGCACCAATCGAGCGCGCTTGGAGATATCATCAAAAATGAATTCCTTTGACGGGTTAAAGAGGAAAAAGCGAAGCAATTTCACTCGAGCAGTACTCCCAAACAGAATAGAAAGCGGATCAGCCATATCAGTTTCTCGATTATATCACTTATATAAAATCCACAGGTCTGGACAATAAAACCTAGCCGTGTTTCCATACACATAGAACCTACACAGGAGAGTTCTGATGACTGAGATTGCTCTGCCACCCCAGTTTAGCCCATCCCGCGAATGGATTATCGACCAGCGAGTCAAGGAGCTTATCGGGGCCCTTGTTACCAATAATGGCTTTACCAAAAAAGAGCGGCAGGAATTCGATGCTCTGAACGATGAGCGAGTCAGGCTTATGATGCCCGCTTCCTTTCAACATCGTCGTTCCATGTCCAGTCGCTTTGGCTTTCGTCGCCGTGCTTCCTTCTAGGCAAGTAAAAAAGCAAAAAAACCCTCGACCAATGGTCGAGGGTTTTTACATTGCTATGATTACTTGAGAGTAACCTTAGCACCAGCTTCTTCGAGCTTAGCTTTGAGGGCTTCAGCATCTTCCTTCTTCATTCCTTCCTTGAGTACCGCTGGAGCGCCGTCTACCGCGTCCTTAGCTTCCTTAAGTCCGAGTCCGAGTGCTTCCTTCACTACCTTGATAACAGCAATCTTTTGCGCGCCAGCTTCGGTAAGCTCTACAGCGAATTCACTCTGCTCTTCAGCAGCAGCACCGCCAGCAGCTGGACCAGCCACCGCAACAGCAGCTGCAGATACTTCCCACTTCTCTTCAATCGCCTTTACAAGGGTGTTGAGTTCGAGAACGGTCATCTTTTCTACCGCTTCAATGATTTGTTCTTGTGTCATAATAATTTTTTAGTTAGTTAGTTTTTGTTTCAGCAACCTTGCTAAGTACAACTGCAAATCGTTGACGAGGTGAGTTAACGAGTTGTGCAAACATACCGCGGAGGGTTTGGAGTGGTGGGATAGATGCAATTTCAGTCATTTCTGCCTGATTCTTGAATACACCTTGGAACACGCCGCCAACAATCGAAAGATTGTCTTTGTATTTTGCTCCAAACTCTTTGATGTTTTGTGCTGGTGCAAGAGCATCAGTACTGTACGCAATAGCGATTTCACCATCAAGTTGTGGCATATCTCCCTCGTAAACGCCACCAAAAATGCGCTTCATGAGCGTCTTCTTGGCTACAAAGTAGCCCACTCCCTTCTGACGAAGTTCTTCACGCATCGCAGTAGTGGCAGCAACGGTCATCCCGTTAAACTTCACAAACACAATTGAGTCAGCTTCGCCTTTCACGCCCTCGAGCTTCGCAAGGATAGTTTCCTTCTTGGCTTTAGTAATGGCCATAATGATTGTATGTACAATGAGTAATCTATCAGACCCACGGCGCAAAAAGTACCCCAAGGGTATTACCTTTTTCATAGTCGCCTGACGGCTTCTTGAAAAAGGGGCACTGCATTTTGCGCCCTAGGCTTCGACCCCAACTAAAAATAGATGGACCTCGGCTGGCGTCCCAATCGGGACATTACCAGATTACCTTTACGCAACCTGACCAACTGTCATGAGCCTGATGTCCGACACTATAGCAA
>JAGOON010000048.1 GCA_017992505.1 Minisyncoccota bacterium
TCTACACGTTTACTTAGCAGTATCTTATGCATACTGCGCACGAATCTTCTGCCAGTCAATGAGTGTCTCGACGCGCATCTCTTCGCGGGCAGTCATTAAATCGAGTGAGTCTTGCATATCCTCAAGTTCGTCAGTACTAACCAATGTCGCTACGGGAATACCTCCTTTCTCCAAGGTTACTCTTTCACGAGTGGTTCGAACACGCTCAACAACAGCACCGAGATTTATTCGGGCTTTTGTGATGGGAAGCGTTTTGCCTTTAGACATAGAGTATTGATTAGAATTGATTAATGTTAATCAATCTTAACTTACCACTTAAGACCTGTCAATTTTACAAAACGAAGAGGAGGCCGATTGGGAGGAGGAGCCACCAGAAGAAGTATTCAGTTGGGGCGAAGGCTGATTGGAGGGGTGTGCCTGGGGTGAGGAATTCAGTTACAGGAAGGACATTGAAGCTAAAAATCATAATAACAATGGTGCCTGCCAGTGCGAGAACGAGCTTACGACCGAATGACTCAAATTTTTTCTCACGAAACTCGTCTGGCATGATGCGGAAGCAAAGAATAGTGGTGAGCGCGGTGAAAAAAAGAAATATACCAAGACGAGCGAAAGCGTGTGACTCTGGGCTAAAACTACCAAGTAGTTGAGGATAGTATGGAAATTCAAGTGAGATAAGAAGCGCAAGGTAGAGACCAACGATAATATTGATGATTGTTTGACGACCTTTAAAAATCGCAAAACACAGAAGAACACCAAACACTACCAGGAAGTATGCAATTTCTGAAATGAAGTTGATGACGAAGGATGTGTCCATATTAAAAGGGACGGACACTACGTGGCCGTCCCCTTATTATATCCCCTCCTCTTTCAATTCCTCAACAAGTTTCTGTGCTTTGCGGGAAAGTTTTTTAGGCATTTCGATTGAAACTTTTACCATAAAGTCTCCCCTTCCACGTTCGCTTGGTACACCGCGTTCTTTAATACGGATGAGTTCACCATGTGCTATGCCAGCCGGAATTTTGATCTCGACAGTTCCATCAAGTGTTTCGATACGGTAATTGCTTCCAAGGAGAGCGTCAGTGAGCTTGATGGGTAAATTGCTGTAAAGATTTACTCCTTCGCGACGAATGGTCTTGTGTGTTTCAGCGTGGACCTTGATGTAAAGGTCTCCTGGTTGTCCGCTTGAAATAGCTTCCCCACGACCAGTCATACGAATCACCTCGCCATTTTGGATACCAGATGGAACTTTAATAGAAATTTCTTCCTGTGTGCGTGCTACACCTGCACCATTACAATGCTCGCATTTCTCCTTAGGAATTTTCCCAGTACCACGGCAGTCGCTACATTCACGGACGGTAGAAAAGCTGCCCATGACACTCTGTCGAGTTTCGCGAATTTTACCGTTACCACCGCAAGTGGTGCACGAAACCCTCTCTGTACCTGTCTTAGCGCCTGTACCCTCACAGAAAGTACAAGTATTGTTTTTGGTAAGAAGCACCTTGCGAGTGACCCCAAAAATTGATTCGTTGAAAGTGAGGTTTATGTCAATTGAAATGTCACGGCCACGTTCTTGTCTGCGAGCACCGCCGAAGCCAAAGTTTTCAAAGATATCACTAATGTCAAATTCAAATCCACCTGTGTTGAATCCGCCACCTTGCTGAGCAAAGTCTGCCCAGTTGAATCCGCCAAAACCACCCCCGCCTGCATTGTTGAAAGCATGACCATAGGTATCGTATTCTGCCTTTTTCTTATCATCACTAAGAACTGCATAAGCTTCGGTGACTTCTTTGTATTTCTCTTCATCACCAGTTGCTTTGTCAGGGTGATACTTGGATGCCATTTTACGAAAGGCTTTCTTTACCTCGTCTTTTGAAGCACCCTTCTCTAGGCCCAGTATTTTGTAGTAATCCTTTCCCATATGATTTGCGTACTATTACACAGAAAGTATAGTACGGCAAACTATGGTTTGCCGTACTAACTTTCTATCTATTAAGCGTCGTGTACCTTTGGTTCATCGTCGGCTTTATGATCATCTTGCTTGGCTTCAGCTTCAGCCGCCTTGCTCATGAGCTCACCAATTTTCTGCATTGCCAAAGAGAGGGCTTCACTCGCAGATTCAATAGCAGCTTTATCTTCACCTGCTTTTGCTTCATTGACCGCAGTAATCTTCCCCTCTATTTCTGATTTTACATCTGGGGTGATTTCCTTTTCGTGATCTTTGAGAGCTTTTTGTGCAGTGTATACCATTTGTTCAGCGAGATTTCTTGTATCGATGAGTTCTTTCTTTCGTGTGTCTTCAGCGGCATGTTCTTCAGCTTCTCTTTTCATACGTTCAATTTCTTCTTCAGAGAGTCCTGAGTTCGCTTCGATACGAATTGACTGTTCCTTACCAGTGGTCTTGTCTTTGGCAGTGACCTTAAGTACACCGTTTGAATCGACATCAAACGTTACTTCTACTTGTGGAACACCACGTGGTGCGGGAGGAATACCATCAAGCACAAATTTACCAAGTGACTTGTTGTCATTTGCCATTGGACGCTCACCTTGGACGATATGAATTTCAGTCGATGTTTGATTGTCAGCCGCAGTTGAGAACACTTGCTGTTTCTTGGTTGGAATATGGGTGTTCTTTTCGATAAGTTTTGTGTTTACTCCACCCATAGTTTCGATACCGAGTGAAAGCGGAATAACATCTACCAATGTAATGTCTTTCACATCACCCTGAAAAATACCTGCTTGAATAGCGGCACCAAGTGCTACTACTTCATCAGGATTGATGGTGCGGTTTGGCTCCTTTCCGAAAAGTTCCTTTACTGCATTTTGAATTGCGGGCATGCGAGTCTGTCCACCAACCAGAATGATTTCATCAATTTCCTCCTTTTTGAGTCCTGAGGCTTCAAGTGCGCGCTTGGTGATTTCGATAGATTTATCGACGTACTCATGGGCAATCTCTTCGAGCTTGGCTCGGGAAAGCTTTACATCCATATGAAGTGGGCCGTCTGAGCCTTGTGAAATAAACGGGATATTAATACCAGTTTCGGTTGTGCTTGAGAGTTCGTGCTTTGCCTTCTCAGCAGCTTCGTCAAGACGTTGGAGGGCAAGCTTATCTTTTGCGAGATCAACGCCGCTTATCTTCTTGAATTCATCGATAAGAAATCGAACAATACCTTGATCGATATCTCGACCGCCCATGTGTGCGTCTCCGTCGGTCGACATTACCTCGATAACATCATCACCTACTTCGAGGACAGAGATATCAAATGTGCCACCACCAAAGTCGTAGACCACAATTTTTTCATCCTTCTTTTTATTAAATCCGTATGCGAGCGCAGCAGCGGTTGGTTCGTTGATGATGCGCTTCACATCAAGACCAGCAATTCTACCTGCGTCTTGTGTTGCCTTGCGCTGTGCGTCATTAAAGTACGCTGGCACTGTAATTACCGCTTCGGTAATCTTTTCACCGAGCTTTGCTTCTGCATCAGCTTTGAGCTTTGAAAGAATCATCGCAGAGGCCTCTTCAGGACGGTAATCTTTGCCGTCCATAGTAACCAGTACCCCGCCATCTGGCCCCTTTTTGATTTCGTATGGGACGATAGCCTTGTCTTTCTGTACTACGTCTTCGTCAAAGGTGTGACCCATGAAGCGCTTGATGCCGTAGATGGTATTGGTCGGGTTGGTTACCGCTTGTCGCTTGGCGATTTGTCCAACGAGGCGTTCGTTGGTCTTAGAAATCGCCACAATCGATGGTGTGGTGCGATTGCCTTCAGTATTTTCGATGATTGTCGGTTCCCCCGCTTCAATGACTGCCATTGCAGAGTTTGTGGTTCCTAAATCGATTCCTAGAATTTTTGCCATAATGTAAATTTAGAACTTAGTAATGTACTTATTGCGAGAGTTCGCCAGTTGTTACGCGAGCGGGTCGAATTACTTCCATATTGCCGTCAACTTTTATCTCGTAGCCTTTTTGCAATACGTGGGTAATTTTATGTTCGAGTGCCTTGTCGTCAACGGTTACTGTACCAATCGCTTCGTGTTTGTATGGGTCAAAGTCCTCACCGACTGGGTCGATAACTGATACTCCATATGACTCGATGAGTTTGGTGAGCTGGGTATGAATTCCTTCGATACCCTTTCGCCAGTTTTCATCTGCTTTCTCCCACGCGTCCTTATTTGCTCTGGCCATCTCGAAGCTATCTGCTAGTGGGAGGAGTGCTTCAATGTGCTTTTTGATATAACGGACTCGATCGAAAGCTCGCTCGCTTTCAAGGCGCTTTCGAGCATTCATAAAGTCTGCTTTTTCTCGGGCGGAGTCTTCCAGTATCTGTCGCTTTTCCTCGTCCAGCCGAGCGATTTTTTGGCGGAGCTGTTTCAATTTATCGGCTCCTGCCTCCTCTATATCTTCTAATTCAATATCTGACTGTTCATGGTGGTCTTCATCTGTAATTTCAATTTCATCTTCTCTAAAATCTTTGTCATTCACCATACGTACAGCATTATAAATGCAAAAAAGGTCTGTGTCAAAATTACGTATAATCA
>JAGOON010000010.1 GCA_017992505.1 Minisyncoccota bacterium
TGCCACCACAAAATTCCAATTGTTTCTTCGTCACGAATCCCAAGCAGGCGCGCTTGTTGCAACAAGACCCAGATTTGTCGTTTGTCTTTTTTAGCCAAAGCTTCGGCGATAGTAAAGGTATTGAAACGTTCTACTTTTTCGGCTGTGCATTCTTTTACCACCTGCGCGTACTTGGTGTACTTCTTTTTTGCGTCAGCCAGTAGTGGTCCTTCCATTATGACAAAGGTGTTTTGTGAGTCGGCCATTTCCGCGAGCGCCGACACAACCTCTTTTTCAAACTCTTCTTCACCCGATGGAGTGTCGAGCAAAAAACACTCCGTTCCACCAAAGAGCGATGAGGCGCCTACTGCGCTGGCGACTGCGCCAGCAGAATATGTTGAATCCTCAATGACAGTTGGTGCAACACCAAGTTCACGAGTAATCATGTTCGTCTCGTTTCGAATCGCTGTTCTATCTGTTCCAAAAAATACCAGGAGCATACTACTTCTTTGGTTTTTCCATATCTCGCCAATTGTGACCGATTTTCACCTCTGCCACAATCGGTACACCGAAGGTTTCCTTTCCCTCGAGTGACTGTTCCATGATAGCGAGTAGTTTTGGTACCTGTTCTTTAACATCTGCGTCTTTGATTTCAAACACCAGTTCGTCGTGGATTTGGAGAAGCATGTGTACCTTATCTTCAAGCTTATTTTTCTTTATGTACTGCGCAATATTGACCATCGCAATACGCACCACATCCGCCGCGGTACCTTGTATCGGTGCGTTGATTGCCATGCGTTCAGCAGAAGCTCGAATAAAGGGAACACTTGATGCGATTCCCGCAAAGTGCCGACGCCGACCAAAAAGTGTTTCGGTGTAGCCGAGTTTGCGAGCGGTGGTCTTGGTGTCTTCAAGGTATTCTGCGAGCCGAGTGAACGTTTGGAAGTAGGCGTTGAGGAAAGCTTGTGACTCTTCGCGAGTAGTATCTTCACCGAGATTTTGCTTAAGCGCATTAACGCCCATGCCGTAAAGGATACCGAAGTTAATGACCTTTGCTTTACGACGCATGTTGGGTGTTACTTCCGTGTCGCTTACCCCAAACACCCGCTTCGCTACCCCATGATGAACGTCCTCACCACGGTGGAAGATATCGATGAGGTTTTGGTCTTCAGAAAGAATCGCCGCAATACGAAGCTCAATCTGCGAGTAGTCGATAGCGACAAGCGTATTTCCCTTGCTCGCGGTAAAGGCCTTTCGAATCGCATTCCCCTCTTCACTCCGCACTGGAATGTTTTGGATATTTGGATCCTTACTTCCCATACGTCCTGTCACGGTACCTGTCTGGAGGAAGGTGGTATGGATTTTGCCATCAGCACCCACCAAGGTCGGTAGTGTATCTATATATGTGGAAACAAGTTTTTGTAGTTCGCGATAGCGGAGAATGTCATCAATTATGGGGTGTTCGCCCCTGAGCTTTTCGAGCTCTGATTCCTTGGTCGAGCGCTGACCGCCAGCGGTCTTCTTGGCGTTTTTGATTTTTAGTCCAAGGGTGTCAAAGAGAATATCACCGAGTTGCTTTGGTGAGTTGATATTGAATTCAACGCCTGCGTGTTTGTATATACTCTTTTCGAGTTTCTGAAGTTCCTTGTGGAGCGTTTTTGAAAGCTCGCCTAAGTACGGTACATCGAGGGTGATACCGTCAGACTGCATATCTTCGATTACTGAAATAAGCGGTTGTTCAATGTCGGTAAAGATATGTTCCAGTCCCTCTGTTTTTACCCGTTCCCTAAGCACTTTCACTGTTTCGGTAAAACCGTTCACCTTAAGGAAAGAACGTCCGTAGTCAACAATGTCGTCGTATGACGCGTTAGTGCGTTCGCTCTCAAGAAGCCAAAGAAGAATAGCTGCTTCTTTGAGTTCACGTGGCGATACATCAGGTTCATCTCCTCCCCGCACTTCAGCACCAAGCTCAAAGAGTTTGCGCACACGGTCGGTTACCGTACGAAAACCAAATTCTGAAAAAAGATTGAGGATAGTATCGGTATCTGCTCGCTCTCGCCAGCGGGTTTCTGTCACATCAAAAGCATCGAGGGCATCGACACGAATTGTGGCTAGCATTTTAGAAAATTCTGCTTCTTCTTTTCCATTTTTTAAGAGCTCAATCATACGAGGCGAGATGCCAAGTGTGCGGAATTGCTCTTCGTCTTTTTTGAGCGCTTTGTACATTTTTTCAATGGTACCAAAGTGCGAGATGAGGGTCGTACCTGTCTTTTCACCAATACCAACAATCCCCGGGATATTATCTGACGTATCACCACGAAGTCCTTTATAGTCAGGAACCGAAGTCGGCGCAAAACCAAAGCGTTCTTTTACCATCGCCTCATCGTAGAGAATGGTGTCTTTGATTCCCTTCTTAAGGGTGTACACTTGCACGCGTTTCTTGTCGACACATTGGAGTGTATCCATATCGCCCGAAGCGATAATAACTCGAATATCTTTTTGGTCTTTCATCAAATGTGCAATACTGCCGAGCATGTCGTCAGCCTCAAAACCTGGGCGCTCAAAAATAGTGATGCCAAATGCGGCAAAAACATCGCGCGACCGTTCAATTTGAGCGACGAGTGAATCGTCGGTTTTTGTGCGTCCCGACTTATAGCCATCAAAAGCTGTGTGTCTATATGTTGGCTCTGGCAAATCAAAACATGCCACCATATAGTCGGGGGAGAAGTCTTCAATAATTTTTAGAAGCATCGTCACCACTCCATAAAGCGCACCAGTGGGTTCGCCTGTTGGCGAAGAGAAATCGGGCAAGGCGTGATAAGCACGGTGCAAAATAGCGTGCGCGTCGAGAATTACAAGTGTTTCATCCTTCGATTTTGCCATGTCGCTAGTATACCCGTTTTTGGCAAAACTGTGCCATTTACTAGTTCGTCACATGATGGCCCTGAGCTTTAGCTCGGGGATGAATGTGACATTAAATATGCATTGCCGGAGGCGATTCCACTGCTAGCAAAAACACCCGATTCCGGCGACAGTTAGCCGGATGTTTTTACTTAGGAATGGCTAATATGTACGGTGCGGGTATTTTCTGACGCAATTGTGAGGGAAATATGTAGCACCTTTGCTGGTAGTGCTTCTGCGATTTTTTCCGCCCACTCAATACAAAAGAGGGTCTGTGGTGTATTTAAAATATCTGAAAAACGAAGTGGTCCAAGTTCAGAAAGCTCATCGATTCGATACGCGTCCATGTGAATTAAATGCTCAAAATCTACATCGGTGGTTTCGTAGCCCTTCATGATAGTGAAGGTCGGGCTGGTTATTTGCTCAGTGATTCCAAGCGCTTTTCCAAGCGCTTGTACAAATGTCGTCTTGCCCGCACCTAAATCACCTTGAAGCGCAATTACCACCGCCCCATTTGAAGCAAGCGCTCTGCACTCCGCCAACACTTCTTCGGCAAAGGTTTTTAGATTTTCTTTTGCAATGATTTGTTCACCTTCTAACATTAGAAGACTGTAGCAAATTGAATCTCGTGTGAAAAGCCACGTGGTATTATGTACTTATTATGGTTCAGTTTGATAATACGTTTTCGGGAAGTCGAATTAATGATATTCGTGCACAAGAGGAAGAACGCTATGTGCAAACCATGGCTCCACGTCACGGGCTCGAATATATCTATCTCCGTGGATACACCATCAATCCCGAAGCACTCCAGATTATTCCTGAGGCTGATGCTCGACAACTCAATATTGTTGCCTTTGATATAAAGCAAAATTTAGTTTCTATCGCTGTTAAGAATCCTGATGACCCACGCATAAAAGTAGTGCTTGAAATGCTTGCTACAAAACGCTATACCACAAAACTTTTTATGTGTTCAGTACAAAGTCTTGAACACGCTTGGAATCGTTATAAAGACCTTATTAATTCAAGCACCGAAAAGAAGGGTGTGCTTGAAATTAGTCCAGAGGACATTATGCGTATGCGAGGCGCCATTAAAGCAAAGGAAGACGTTCCAAAACTTCTTGCGGAGATAAGTACGACCAATAACGTACGTCGTATTTCTGCTACCCTTGAGCTTGTTTTTGCTGGTGCACTTGCGCTCCGCGCCTCAGACATCCACATCGAACCAGAAGAACATGGGATTCGACTTCGCTACCGTTTTGATGGAGTGCTTCACGATATTGTTGATATCGACCGCTACATATATGAACGCATGATTTCAAGACTCAAGCTTCTTTCTGGAATGACGCTCAATGCTCGCAAAATTGCTCAAGACGGTCGATTTACGTTCGATACAGGTGACCGTGAAATTGAAATTCGTTCTTCGATTATTCCTGGGGCGATTGGTGAATCAATCGTAATGCGTATTCTTGATCCAAGTGTCGCTAGTTTCAGTATGGAAAATCTCCAACTCAATCCATACATAAAAGCGGCGATTATAAATGAGATTAAAAAACCAAATGGTTTGATAGTAACCACTGGTCCGACGGGTTCTGGTAAAACGACAGCACTCTACGCATTCCTAAGAGAAGCACACAACGAAGGGGTAAAAATCATCACCATCGAAAACCCGGTTGAATATAAAATTGAAGGTATTGTACAGACACAAATCGGAGACGACTACACCTTTGCTGCTGGTTTGCGAGCGGTACTTCGGCAAGACCCCGACATCATCATGATTGGTGAAGTGCGTGATCTCGAGGTAGCGGAAACTGCTATTCATGCCGCACAAACAGGTCACCTCGTATTTACCACCCTCCACACAAATAGTGCCGCAGCGGGGTTCCCCCGTCTTATGGATATGGGTATTGACCCACGGTCGTTTGGAACCTCGATTAACATCATGCTCGGACAGCGACTCATTCGAGTGCTCTGCGAAGCGTGTAAGCAAGGCTATCAAGCAAGCGCAACTGAACACGCCATTATCGCTGAAGCATTAAAACAACATCCCTACCCCCCACACGTTCCCGCTAATCTCACCATTTACAAACCCGTTGGGTGTTCCGCTTGCGGCGATACTGGATATAAGGGTCGGGCTGGAATTTTTGAAGGTATCATTATGGATGAAGCGGTTGAAGAAGCAGTGCTTCGAGATCCCCGCGAGCACGTTATCCTTGAAGCAGCCCGCCCACAAAAAATCCCCTCAATGCTTGAGGACGGTGTCGAAAAAATTATTCAGGGAATTACATCATTTAGTGAACTTGAACGTGTCGTTGAGCTTCCGCATGGAGTTGTATCAAGCAATCCCATTACAACACCCACACCAACCACTCCTACCGACGATGATTTTCTATCTCATATAGTGTAGTTTCGACACATAAATCAAAAATGACCACTTGCAAAAAATTGCAGTGGTCATTTTTGGTCGGGTCAATATGGTCAATCAAACTGATTGTGATAGTTTTGAGAAAGTTGCACACCTCTCACTTTGTCGAGAGAAACACTTTTGATACTTTCCAGAATATAACTCTCTAAGCAAGGCTTCCGCATTGAAAGTGAATGCCGCGCTAAGAAAGTCTTTCGCACTCCCACTCCAGGGTGGGCGCCAAAAACACCTCGCAACGCATCCAAGTTGCTTAGAGAGTTATATTCTTGAAATGTTTAGGAAAGAAATGCTCCAAGCGGTTTGGAGCGGGGGAACTTGATGCATCTATACTAGCATACATTATATATTTGTCAAGCATTTGAGCCGACTCGGGCTCTTTTTGTTATAATAACCCTATGAATACGCCCACTAATACCCCTCCCATTACCCGTGATGATGCTAGTGGACTTGACCGCACCCTTCGCCCACAAACATGGGAGGAATATGTGGGTCAAAAGAAAATCAAGGAAAATTTACGTATTCTTTTGACAGCTGCACGTGAGCGTGGACACGCAGCTGAGCACGTACTTCTCTACGGCCCCCCAGGATTGGGTAAGACCACACTCGCAAATCTCATCTCAAAGACACTCGGCACCAATATGCGCATCACATCTGGGCCAGCCATCGAGCGTGTTGGCGACCTTGCCGCGATTTTGACCAATCTCTCTCCAGGGGATGTGCTTTTCATCGATGAAATCCATCGACTCTCCAAGAGTATTGAAGAAGTACTCTATCCAGCCATGGAATCGGGGGTGCTTGATATTATCATTGGCAAAGGTCCGTCGGCTCGTACCGTCCAACTTGAACTACCACCTTTCACTATGGTTGCGGCGACCACCCGCATCTCTCTTCTCTCTTCACCACTTCGATCACGCTTTTCTGGCGGAACATTTCGTTTAGAATTTTATGACGACTCAGAAATCGCAACCATTCTCGAGCGCTCAGCGTCGCTCCTAGGGGTAAAAACTTCTACGGAAATTCTGGAACGTATCGCGAAGCGTTGTCGAGCCACTCCACGGACAGCCAACTACCTCTTGAAACGTTGCCGTGACTTAGCCCAACTTGAGGGCGGTGAACTCACTGATGCTGTTGTTGATAAAACTTTCGGTCTTCTTGAAATTGATGATCTTGGCCTCACCGGACCAGATCGCGCTGTACTCGAAGTTATCATTCACAAGTTCAATGGCGGACCAGTGGGACTCAACACCATCGCAGCTGCAACTGGCGAAGAACCCTCAACCATCGAAGATGTTATTGAACCGTACCTCATCCGCCACGGCCTCCTCGAACGTACTCCTCGCGGTCGTATCGCCAGCCCGAGCGCGTATCAACATATTCAAAATCTATGATTGAAAAGATATCAACCCGTTTACAAAAAATTGACAATTACTTTCGAGAAATAAGTCCTGATTGGTCGGAACGTGAGCGGTTATTCTCACGCGTGGTTAAATTAAATGAAGAGGTTGGAGAACTTTGTGAGGCTGTTCTCTACGAAAACGACACTGTTCAGCGAACGAAAGATAAGGTTATCGATCTAGATAGTGAGTTAGCTGATGTAATAATTTGCACACTCTTACTCGCGCACAACCGCGAAAAAGATATTTGGATTGAAGTGGATAAAAAACTTACTAAGCAGATGGGGCGTTTTAACCTTGAATAATCATGTCTGGACACAATAAATGGTCGAAGATTAAACATAAGAAGGCCGCAACTGATGGTCTGAAAAGTAAGGTGTTCTCAAAACACGCAGCGATAATTGCTATGGAGGTACGCAAGGCGGGTGGTGATGTGAATTCGGCTGGCGTACTCGCGGTTGTTGAGCGGGCCAAGAAGGACTCGATGCCAAAAGAAAATATTGAGCGAGCCCTCGCGAAAGGAGCGGGTGTTGGTGGTGCTGCAATGGAAGAAGTTATCTTTGAAGCATTCGGTCCAGGTGGAGTCGGTATGATTATTACTGCCGTCACCGACAACAACAATCGCACCGCCCCCCTCATTCGCCACATCTTCACCAAAGCCGGCTACCAACTCGGGGCACCCGGCTCTGCGATGTGGGCGTTTACCAAAACCGATGAAGGGTACACCCCAACAAACCCCCTTGATATTAGTGAGGAAGATGGTGAGAAATTAGCGACATTAGTCGAAGCCCTGGAAGATAATGATGATGTGCAGGATATCTACACCACAGCGGACACTCATGATGAATCTGAATAACATATGCGAGTAATTGCTATAGATCCAGGATATGATCGTTTGGGGGTAGCTGTAATGGAAAATACGAGCGAGGCTGAGGTGCTCCTTTACTCCACCTGTATTGAGTCAGCCCGAAGCGACACCCTACCCGACCGACTTCTTACCATCGGTAACTGCTTTGTGGAAATCGTGAAGGAATATAAGCCGGATTCAATGGCGATTGAAACGCTCTTTTTTAATAAAAATATCAAAACTGCAATTGGTGTCGCGCAAGCTCGTGGCACCCTGCTCTATCTCGCCAAACAATCTGGTTGTGCGGTATATGAATTTGGCCCCCAAGAAATAAAGACTGCTGTGACTGGCTATGGAAAAAGTGATAAGAAAGGTGTTATCGACATGATAATACGCTTAGTGAAAAATGCTCCCTTAAAAGCACTTGACGATGAGTATGATGCTATTGCCATTGGAGTTACCTGTCTTGCAACCTTCGGTAGAAATCGGTAAGACGCAGCGATGCTCCTGTTGGCACTTGCGAGTTTTTATGACACCTAGTAAAATCCTCACCAAAGAAACATCGTCGCTTTTATTAGCATCGTTTCTTTGTTATAAAACTATCGTAGTTAGATACATATGATTTACATCAATGGTGAGGACAGTGTTGAGGAAGAAGAGGTGGATGATGATGAATCTGCATCTCTAGACGATGACCTCTTGAGTGAGGTTGGCGATGACGATGACGCACTTGTCGAAGATGAGATTGAAGGATTTGGTCTTCTTGAAGACGGTGCTGAGGAAGAGGAGGATGAGGAAGAAGAGGAAGATGACGTAGATAGTGATGCAAGCCTGGAGGACGATGCTGAAGATGTTGACTACGACAGCTTCGACGATATAGATGAGATGTAACAATATTTAAAAGAGCACCATCTGGTGCTCTTTTAAATATTGTTGCTGAGCCTTCACTCAAAACTTAAATACTTCTTTCAGTCGTGCTTTTTGCTTGTTGTCTTAGTAACAAATCTTCTATATCTCGAGAATATGCACTTGTTTCTTTCCGCGTTTTAGAATCGCGAGTTTGTCGCTGAAGTGTCGTGCCTCAAGTACGTCTGTAAGCTCAATACACTTGATTGCATTCACACTAACCGCCCCACTCTCTACAAATGTACGTGCCTCCCGCTTACTAGAAGCCAACCCTGTATCCACCAACACATCAACAATAGTAATACCAAGAGCGACTTTTGTGGTTGGTGCATTCCGAGTGAGAATTTCTCGTTCGCCTGATGTCATCTCATGAAGCGCACGATTACCAAAAATAACCTCAGACACATTGGCGACGGTGGTTGCTGTTTCCTTCCCATGGATTGCCGAAGTAATCTCTTCCGCCAAACACTTCTGGGCCACACGTGCACCCGGATCATTCTTAAGTCCTATTTCAAGCGAAGCAACTACTTCAAGTGGTAAGCGGGTGAAGATTTTTAGGTAATCAATAACATTTTCATCACCCACATTGAGCCAAAATTGATAGAAGGCAAACGGAGAAGTTTTCTCCGCATCAAGCCATACCGCATTCCCCTCGCTCTTTCCAAATTTTTTTCCCGTAGACTTATCAATAATAAGTGGAGTGGTGATTGCGTAGACAGTCTTCTGCTCTTTCTTCCGCACCAATTCAACTCCCGAAATGATATTTCCCCATTGATCTGAGCCTCCAACCTGGACATCACAGCCATATTTTTTATAAAGCTCTAAGAAGTCAAATCCTTGGAGAAGTGGGTAGGCAAACTCTGTGTATGAGATACCATTATCACTCTTAAGGCGAGTTGCAATTGCATCTTTCTTAATGAGCTCATTTACAGTGAAGTGTTTCCCGATATCACGCAAGAAATCAATAAGTTTTAATTCTCCAAGCCAATCATGATTGTTCACAAACATCACCTCATCACCGAGGAGTTGTTTCGCTTGTCGACTTAGTTTTTCTACACGTTTTGCTACTTCGGCTGGTGGGGTGAGTGGTCGTTCTACATCAGGTTTTGGGTCACCAATCATACCTGTTCCCCCACCAATGAGTAATATCACTTTGTGACCCGCATCTTTTAGGTGACGCAAGAGCATCCAGGAGGCAAAATTACCTGCATGGATGGAGTCTGCAGTAGGATCTACACCATGGTAGATGGTTCGCCTGGGACCGTCGAGTACTTCGGTTATATCGGCCGAACATTGATGAATAAAACCTCTATTTTCTAACTCTTTACTCAAACTCATATTGAAACAACTTTAGCACATAATCGTACTAATTTGTCTAGACAACTCGTGCTAGTATTGGCTGTATAAGATACCTATGAAAAAACGTTTTACCTTTAAAAGAGGCCATAAAGATGTCGCAATTGATGTTCTCATTTTCGGCTTTGCAGGCTTAGTATTACTCGTGGCAGCCGTCATTGTTTGGCTCGCTACTCTTGAGATTCCCGATCTTTCTTCTTTTGAAGAACGGCGTGTTCTACAATCAACAAAAATCTACGATCGCACTGGTGAAGTAATGCTCTATGACCTTCATCAGGATGTGCGTCGTACCGTCGTTCCTTTTGATCAAATTTCTCAAAACGTAAAAAACGCAACAGTCGCAATTGAGGACGATACATTCTATAGTCACATTGGTATTCGTCCCCTTTCCATCCTACAAGCCGGAATTGATAACATTCAAGATGGTGACCTTCTTGGCGGTCGAGGTGGCTCTACTATCACCCAGCAGGTAATCAAGAACTCTGTACTGCAACGAGAAAAAACATTTACCCGCAAAGCGAAGGAGGCAATTCTTGCACTAAAGTTGGAGCAACTAAAAACCAAAGACGAAATTCTTGAAATTTACCTTAACGAATCACCGTACGGTGGCACCATTTATGGTATCGAGGAAGCATCACGAGCTTTCTTTAACACCTCGGCCAAAGATCTAACTATTGGAGAGGCGGCATATCTCGCAGCTATCCCTCAGGCACCCACTTACCTTTCACCATACGGAAACAATCGTGATGCACTTGATGCTCGGCAAAAATTGGTGCTTGAAAAAATGCGACAAAACGGCTACATCACTGTTGAGGAATATGAAGCAGCAAAAGTGGAGGTAGTTGAATTTGAACCACAAATTGTAAGTGGGATCAAAGCACCGCACTTTGTGATGTATATTCGTGAGATTCTCGCTGAAAAGTATGGGGAGGAAGCACTCGCAGAACGTGGGCTCAAGGTGGTTACTACCCTCGATTGGGAACTTCAAAAAGAAGCTGAGCGTATTGTTGCGGAAAAAGCAGCAATCAATACCGAAAAATTTAAAGCTTCAAACGCTGGTCTTGTCGCTACAGATCCCAAAACTGGTGATGTGTTGGTGATGGTTGGTTCACGCGACTACTTTGATGAAAATGTCGACGGTAACTTCAACCTCGCCCTTGCCAACCGCCAACCAGGTTCTTCTATTAAACCCTTTATTTACGCCCGAGCGTTTGAAGAGGGGTACCTCCCAACCACAATTCTCTTTGATGTGAAGACGCAGTTCTCAACCAACTGTGAGCCATGGGATATGAGTAATGATATGCCATGTTACTCACCAAACAACCATAATAATAAAACTTCTGGCCCAGTAAGTATGCGTAATGCACTTGCTCAATCAATGAATATCCCAGCGGTAAAGACACTTTATCTTGTTGGTATCCACGACGCACTTAAACTCGCTGCTGATATGGGTATCACTACCCTTGGCAACCCTGATCGTTACGGTCTTACTTTGGTACTTGGTGGGGGTGAAGTAAAACTTCTTGATATGACGCATGCGTATGGGGTTTTTGCTAACAAAGGTGTACGAGCAGAACCAAGAAACATTCTTCGTATTGAAGATACACAGGGAAATATCATTGAGGAGTTTGCTGTAAAGGAAGAGCGTGTACTTGATGA
This sequence comes from Minisyncoccota bacterium, assembly GCA_017992505.1. GTDB lineage: Bacteria > Patescibacteriota > Minisyncoccia > Phycocordibacterales > UBA918 > OLB19. The sequence goes on from JAGOON010000010.1 coordinate 11,465, forward strand.
GAATACTACCAACATGATTAGTGATGTTCTTTCTGATAACGTTGCCCGTACACCGCTTTGGGGTTCAAACAACCAACTTCGTTTTGATGACCGTGATGTTGCAGCAAAATCCGGTAGTACTAATAACTTCCGTGATGCTTGGATTATGGGTTATGCTCCAAATATCGCTGTTGGGGCTTGGTGTGGTAATAATGACAACTCCCCAATGCAAGGCCTCTCAGGACTCATCACAACCCCGATGTGGCGTGAATTTATGGATATAGCACTCTCTAAGGTGGAGGCTGAGACATTCACTCAACCCTACATCCCAACCGATGTAAAACCTGTGTTGGCTGGAAACTATGTCGATGCAAATATACTTATAGCTGCTGCTGCGAGTAGTAGTGCAGAAAGCCAACTGCAATTTACTGACATCTACAACAACATCCACACCATTCTTCATTATGTTGATAAAAACGACCCTCGTGGACCATATCCAACCAATCCACAAAGTGATGGTCAGTATAAATACTGGGAATATGGGGTTCAAAAATGGAAAGAGGAGACTTTTGGTACTTACGCCCCAAGCACCACAACTGCAAGTACTACCGATGATAATAATGACCGAAGACGTAGACGAAGTGATGATAATGAGGAAACCCCAGAAAGTGATAGGAATTAGATAATAGTTTCTGGACTCCCTCTTTCTCCTAACCTTTGTTTCAATTCATCTAAAATAACTTGCTTATGCAGCATTAACTCCGAACGTAACAAACTCGGAGTTTTTAGTACGAGTGTTTTGGTAGCGACAGTGTAGGAGACTTGATTTGGGAGTAATTCAATACCAGTGACATCTTTTACCACAACCACACATTCTTTCTCTACAGAGGCTTGTGGTGGCTTAAGAACCGCTTTGTAGCGCGCGAGGAGATTACCCAACTGATGAACACTCTCATTGGGGTCTTTTTTTTTCATGACTACTTATTCATTGGCATCACAAGGTAACGAAGTGACTTGTCGTTTACTCCTTGCATAATCACTGCTCGTCCGATTCCAGCAAAACTAAGTTTTATTGAATCATCTTGAATGTATTGAAGTGGATCCATTACATACTGCTGATTAAAATTGAGAGTGAGCTCCTCCCCCTCTACTTCAGCACGAATAGTGTCAGTGGTGTGTCCTACCTCGTTGTTATTTGAAGCAACAGTAAGGTTATTGTCGGTGATGGTGAGGGATACTTGTCGAAACTTATTAAGGAAGATGTTTGTTTTTTTGAATGAGCGAAGAAGGTCTTCTTTTAAAACAGTGACGTGTGAGACAAATTCTTTTGGAATAATCTGAGCATAATCAGGAAAGCTTCCAGTTACGAGACGTGAGGAGATATAAACCCCATTTGGAAAAAGGAGTGCGCATTGGTTTTCTGTCACAATCATTTTTGCCTCTTCTGCTACTGTTTCACACACTCGGGAGAGTTCAAGAGCGTTTTTGTAAGGAATCATAAACGACTGATCGAGCGTAACCCCTTTTTGAGAAACAGTCTTTTCCATAAGGCGAAAAGAGTCAGTTGCCACAAATGTAAGCGCATGTTCTTGTTTTTGTTGTACAAAAACACTTCCAAGTTCTGGTTTTATAGAGGTCACTGAAGCTGAAAAAGCCACACTTTTAATACCGTAGGCAAATGTACTGCTGTTTATGGAAATTTCTTCACCAGAGACTTTATGAATGGTCGGGAACTCATCAACTGCAAAGGTTTTGATTGAGGTATTAGATGTGGTGGTTTCGATCTGAAGCACTTGTTCTTCTACACGTAGTGTTACATCCTTCTGAGAAATAAACTGAATACTTTGGAGAAGTGTTTGGGTTGGCACTGCCACAATTCCTTCCTCAACAACAGTTCCAGTAATTGGTACTGAGATATTAATCTCAAGATTAGTTGCTTCCAGAATAACAACACTATTTTTTGCTTCTATACGAACACACTGTAATACAGGGAGTGTAAGACTCTTACTACTAACTTTACCCACAAGTTCGAGGGCTTTTATAAGTTCTGAATGTGGAATGATAACCTCCATAGATTTTTTATTTATACACTATTTTAGTCTCTATTATTAGTCCTGTGGAAGTGTGCAAAAGACGATTTTATGTTCTATTAAAAGGTTGAAACCATACCCACTATTTTTATTTTAAATGGGATAATCACTGTTAATGTGGGGATTTTATGTGGGTAGGTTTCCATTCCATATTAGTAATGGGGAAAACCACCCCATTACCCCCAGATTTTTTTCAACAATCCCTCCCACTCTACCCACTCTCTTTACTACTCTACTAACAAGTTACCCCCAGATTTTTTTTCTATGTAAAAAAGTGCCCGGAGGCACTTTTTTATTTAAGAAGCATTCTGACTTGAGTAATCTCTTCCTCAATTTCACCACCTCTTCTAATTTCTTCTTTAATTTTTTCACACGAGTGAATAACAGTAGTGTGGTCTCGTCCACCCAATTTCTTACCAATTGCGGGGTAAGAAATTTGGAAGTCCTCTCGCAAGATATACATAATAATTTGACGAGGCTTCACGACTTCTTTACGACGAGTCTTCTCATAGATGCTTGCGGGGTCAATGTCGTAATAGCGAGCGATTTTATCAACCACATCAGTAATCGCAAGGGTTTTTCGTGGTCGAGAACTATTTTTGATGATGAGACGAACTTCTTCAACTGAAAGTGTACGGCCAAGGAGTTGTGATTGACACATAATGGTATTAAGTGCACCCTCAAGTTCACGCACATTACCCTCTATGTTTTGCGCTAGGTATTCAACCACATCATCATAAAGCACAATGCTATTTTGGGCGGCTTTTGCTTTCAAGATAGCGATACGAGACTCTAAGTCTGGTGCTGGAAGGTCGACAATCATTCCTTGAGCAAAACGAGATTGTAGGCGTTCTTGTAAGCCTGCGAGTAATGCAGGGTGGATGTCACTAGAGAAGACAATTTGCTTGTTGTTGTCGTGGAGGGCATTGAAAAGATGAAAGAGCTCCTCTTGAGTCTTTTCTTTGGTGGCAAGAAATTGCACATCATCCATGATAAGTACGTCATATTGACGGTACTTATCTTTGAAATTATTAGCAGTTCCGTTTTGAAGTGAGTTCATGTAGTCAACTGCGAAGCGTTCACTCGTGACGTAAAATACTTTCTTACCAGTCTTTTTCACTTGGTTCCCTACCGCTTGTATAAGGTGAGTCTTACCATGACCAGTTTTTCCATAAATAAAAAGTGGATTATAGGTAATACCAGGCTTCTCACTTACTGTTCTGGCAGCAGCGTGTGCAAGGGCGTTGTATGGGCCCACTACAAAGTTTTCAAAAGAATATTTTGGATTAAGATTGTCACTTTTGTTGATGTAATAATCTTCAAGTGGAAGTGCAGCGTTGATGGTTTGGTTTTTGTTAGCCTCCTGCTTCTTGTCATTTCGTTGAACAACAACATATTCAATACTGCGAACATGAGGGGTGAGATCGCGGAGGGTCTTTAATATCATGGTTTGAAACTTGTCCTGGAGCCAATCCTTCACAAAAACACTCGGTACACCAATAGTGGCGGTACCATCTTCAATCGAGACAACATGGGTATCACGAAACCAAGTTTTGAAGTTAGCGGCGGTAATAGAGAGCTCAATTTTTACGAGAGCATCATCCCATAACTGTTTTACATCAATTTGTTTTGTTTGGACAATACGATTGGGAGTAGTTTGAGATACCAGATTCATAGGATTGATGAACACCTTTCTAAGACGTAACTTGCATTATACCTGGGTGTGGAAAACTGTAAAATATTCCGTAAAAAAACGGAAAATTCCGAAACGAATTTTGAATTGAAAAATGCAACTGTGCACAACCTGTGCATAAAGAGTGGTTTGTCTAGGTGCGTCCCAGACATAATCATCTGCTATTGAAATATTCCTTACATCATGTATAGTAGTGCCACTTATGTCAAAAAGAACCTATCAGCCAAGTAAGCGAAAACGAGCCACTACCCACGGGTTTTTGGTCCGCACCGCCACTACTTCTGGAAAGAAAATCATCCAGGCTCGCCGTCGAAAAGGACGTGCACAGCTTACTGTAAAAAAAGCTCGCTAGAGCTTTTTTTGTTATGATGTATATATATGCTCAAAAAATCCGAAAGGATCACTCGTTCTGATTTCAATACTTTCTTTAAAAAGGGAAAACGCCTTAGTAGCGAGCATATTATGGCGATTGTCTCCCTATCCCCCAATTTTCACGCTTCAGTGGTGGTGAGTAAAAAAGTCTCCAAACAGGCGGTTTTAAGAAATACTTACAGACGTCGTGTGTATGCCCAATTATACACACTTAAGAAACGAGAATTCAAAGGTGTGGTGATCGTCACCCTTAAACCATCCTTTGCTTCGCTGACCAAGGCAGAAGCAAAAACAGTCATTGAAGCTCTTGTTGTGCGAATTATGAAATCTGCGTAGAATAGCCCCATGTTTAGTTTTATTTGGCACACCTTTTTCTTTGACCCAATTTATAACCTCCTCGTTTTCTTTATCGATGTTGTTCGGGGTGGCGATGTGGGAGTAGCCATCATCGCTACACTTGTTGTAGTAAAAATGCTCCTTCTTCCCCTTTCTATTAAGGCAGCCAAAACCCAGCGTATTATGCGGGAAATTGAGCCAAAATTAAAAGAACTTAAGGAACTACACAAAGACAATCGTGAGGCTCAGGCTCGAGAAATGATGCTTCTCTACAAAGAGGCAAAGCTTAATCCTTTTGCGAGTATCTTCCTTGTTTTTCTTCAGATTCCAATCATTATTGCGTTGTACCTTTCGGTATCAAACGGTGGTGGTATTGCACTTCCTGCCATAAACACAGCGCTTCTCTATAGCTTTGTGCCAGAGCCGTTACTTGTAAGTACTAATTTTTTAGGACTTATCGATATTACTGGAAGAAGTGTACTCTTAGCACTCGGTGCAGGTATCACCCAGTACATCTTTACTAATATGACCCTCCCAAAGCTCGCTATTCGCGAGGAAGGAGCCAGTTCAAGTTTCAAAGAAGATTTCACACGAAATATGCACGTCCAAATGAAATACGTGATGCCTGTTGTCATTGCGCTTATTGCCTACAGTATTTCAACTGCAATTGCCCTATACTTTCTTGTTAGTAACCTTGTTGCTATCGCTCAAGAGTTTTATATCAAGAAGCACCGGTAAATTAATACTTGAGACAGGTATTATTAGGTCCCCAATCATCATAGAAAGTACCACCCCAATTAGTGCATAATTGTTTTTCTACAGCAAGAGACGGTGTGGTGGCACCTCTACCCGCGTAGTCATTTGCTGGGAGAGTGGCTTTGTACGCCTCAAACTCAGCAGTAAAGCTACTCATTGGTCTTGTTGCTATTGGCTTCTGACAAGAACCAGTGTTTCCATCATATTTGCCATACACACTTTCACAATCAGTTTGTAGCTTACTTTTAGCGTTGGTCATACAAACATTATAGTAATATTGTTTAGTTTGTGGAGCTGCGTTTGCGTATTGCGCATTAACGCTGTTTTGACAAGTTGTATCAGCACTAGCAAGTGGGCTCCCTGTTGGTGGGGTGTTGTTGCTGGTTATTGGCCCACCTGTAGCTATTACTGGAGATGAGCTAGTAGCGACCTTCACATTTGGCATCGGTTGTGGGTTAAATTTAAGAGTCGCATCAAGTAGTTTTGGGTTGATGACGATAAGAATGAGTACTGCTCCAATAATGAGGAGGAGTCCAAGCAGCGCACCCTTGATTTCTTTAATAGCCTCACCCTTACTCGTCACCACATCAGTGAGCATATATTTTACTCCAGCAATAATGATCTTAATAACTGCAAGCAAAGCGGCGACACTTATAGAGAGTCCGTATAGAAGGTTAATATAACCACTAAAACCACCCGTTCCTGGTTGAGGGCTAACGGGAAGATTGATGAGTGATGTGGGAGTTGGTGTTTGGGCAAAAATAATCGAGGGAGCCACCAGTACCAATAGTGCAAGTGTAGAAATTAAAATATTCATAAACGTATTAGTTTCCTGAGCTTATTACATCATACACCCAAAGGGTATGATCGTTTTTATTTTTAAAGTAGAGGCTGAATTCATCGTTACTAAGAGAAACATCAACAATATCCAGCTCCCTTCCTGAGACCTCAAGGGTGTTGAGAAGAAAATTTGATTGAAGCGTCTGAAGATTTAAACTCCAAATGTTGTCAGCGTATGACACCTCCCCACGGTACCAGTTGTCGGGGAATGCTCTGTCATTAACAATACGTTCATCATTTCCACAATACATAATTTTTGCGGTCGATATAGTACATTTTTCTGGGAAGAAGAATGTACTAACCTCAGTAGATACCCCACTTTGGTTGTCGTAAATTGAGAGGTTGTATTGATCAGTGTTGGCTTTTGTAAAGAGAGTCAAGGAATCGTCGTTTTGTGTAGTAAGACCATACCCAGAAACAGGCATGCGCCCAAGAGTGCCCTTCTCTATTTTATACAAATAACCCTCAAGAGCTCGTGTAGGTTTTGGTAAAACGTAATGAGTTGCTTCGGAGTGATTACCCCACTCCACCACAGCTTGCCTAAACGGTACGCTAAAGATGGTGCGCGAAACTCGACCCTCGATATCGTAACTTGGTCCCAAAACACCATCCGTGTCAGAAGTAGTGTAGAGTAATTGGTCGGAATCAGTAATGGTGAAATCAAGCACAAG
>JAGOON010000049.1 GCA_017992505.1 Minisyncoccota bacterium
TTTTGTACCGACGTTTCAAGATCAGCAAGTTCCCGCTCCAGAAATTCGTCTCGTTCCTTTGCGTTTTGGTATTCAAGAAGTAAATCATCAGTGTTTCCGACGCCTAATTCTTCAAGACGAATCTTGAGCTTTTCGAGCATGCGTCTCCTTCCTCGCTGCACTTCGCGCTCTTCAGAAACAATTGTTTCAAGAGAAACTTCCTGTCCATCTTCATCAACAATGACAATGGTGAAGTAATCTGAGGCGCCACGACCAAGGAGTGATACGGCTTCTTGGAGTTCTTGCTTGAAATCCTCTCGGTCACGATTGAGAACTGCTAGTTCATTGTCGATACGATTGATCTCAGCTTCTTTTTCTCGACGTTGCTGCATCAATTCAAACATACTTCGTTCCGCTGCCCGCTTACTCTCAAGATCGGTCATTTTTTCGGTTCGTTTTGCAACAACTTTTTGCTCAGCCGACTCTTCCTCCTCAAGTGCTTCAGTGACAGCTTTTTCAGCCGTCATAAGCTTACCCTGAAGTTGCAAAAGCTCTTCTCTGTCTGCTTCAGTTGTGTCAATGACTTCACCTTGACTCTTCTTGAGAAATCCTCGGAGTTGATGAATAAGATCAGTGAGCGCCCTTCCGAGATTTGCCTCACCACCACGACCAAGGGCCTTTTCTGCCTGAAGGGCAATGTCTTCTACGAGCTGTTCGAGGTGTGCATGTGGAATGAGCTTATTGGTTGGAGTTTCACTTTTACGAGCATGTTCGAGGCGACGTTCAAGGAACGCTATTTGTCCTTGGAGCTGAGAAAGCTCATGTTGTACTTTCTGTCGATTTTGACTCGCTTCTTTGTACTCATTTTCAACAACCAAAAGAGCTTCTTTGGCCTCAGTATCTTCGTTATCTTGAAGGGCTTCTTTGGCCTCAGCGATACTGGTCTGAAGTGCTTCAAGGGTCTCTTCAGGAATTCTTCGTGCCATGGTCAGCCTATCAAAATGATGCGCGATGTATGTATCCTCACGTTTTAAATATTCAGCGTAAGATTGCTTCAATTCGGCTTGTACCTCAAGCGAACGCTCGGCTTTTTCAACCTGCTTCTTTAAATACTTTAAATGTGGAGCTGCTTCTCGCCTAAGGGAGTGGACTTGCTCTATGTTTTCTTCCGTCTTCTCAAGCTTGCGGTTGGTTTCCTGCTTTTTAATCTGAAACACCTTAAGTCCAAGTGCATCCTCTATCATTTCACGACGCTCTTTGGCACCCGCCGAAAGAATTCGATCAGCTTCGCCTTGTGAAATAATATGATGCCCCGTTGAGCCAATATTGGCATTAGCTAAGAGTTCATGAATATCCTTCAGTCGAACCTGAGAACCATTAAGTTTATACTCATTTGCACCATCACGGTGAACGATACGTTCGATTTTTATCTCATCAAAATCAAGTGTAAATGTCCTATGTTTATTATCAAACGTCAGTTCAACCGAAGCACGATTCCCCCGCGCGACTTTTTCTGAACCTCCCCAAATTAAATCTTCACCCTTTTTTCCTCTCATCGACTTTACCGACTGTTCACCGAGCACAAAGCGAAACGACTCCGCAACATTACTTTTTCCAGAACCATTTGGTCCCACAATCGCAGTTATAGGGACAGAAAACTCAAAATCACTCTTCTTAGCGAAGGATTTAAATCCATTAATCGTAAGCTCTTTTAAGTACATGCAATAAAACTAGCATTCACCACCAAGACTATAGACTGCCATTGATTCATAGTAATTGACGCTCGAAGGCACACAGTTACCAGATGCGGAACATGAAATGGCACAACGTGCGTACTTGTCACCTTGCTGCACTCCAGTTGCTGCGCTGGTTGCCCCCGCAAAACATCGATGAGCGACAAATTTATAATAGGTGCCCGAGCCATCTGTAGTGTACTGGCTATTATCGATACTGCAGTTTGCATTACCTGAATCAGAACTTACCGGGAGTGCAGAAATATACTCTGGCACAAGTGCGGTAATGTTTGGGGGGTACCGACGATTCTGAGCTTTGTATACCTCAAGCGCGAGCTGTATTTCACCCATTGCAGCTCGAATAGATTTATTCTTAGCGCTATCGCGTGCAGAACCAAAATTTACCATCAAAACACTAGCCAAAATACCGATAATAGCGATTACGACCAAAATTTCAATAAGTGTAAACCCTCGAGTGGTACGGTATAACATTAGTCTGATTTTATCACTGAAACGAGTTATTCTCGCCCCAGCCTATACACAGAAACCACTTATGGGATTCTACAAATGACGTTATCTCTTTGTTCATCTCCTCGAGGGTGACCTAGGGCAAAAGGCTCGAATGGATACCCTCCCCAAACCGCATAGGTATCTCCATCATCGCAACGTGGTGCAGGGTTGTTTGAATTAAAACGGACACTGGAACATGTCGTCATATCACATGCTTTAAAAGGATGTGTATTATTATTGACTACTTCAGACTCAACTGTTTTGTATGACACAAACTTAAAAGCAGACCCCTCGGTATTGACGTAGTACATGTAGCCAGAATTGACTCCATTTGGTCTTAAGTCTTTGGGTAAGGTTGGGATAAATTCCGGAGCCAATCCAACAATATATTCCTGTCCACTCGAACAACGATTTGGTGAGGTAGCAGAGACCGTCTCTGCAGACCATACATTTACTCCATTACAACCATTTGGATACCGACCATACTTATTTTTATATAGTTCAAGTGCATTTTGGACAAGTCGAAGATTAGCCTGTCTATCACTATCGCGAGAACGTTGACCCGCTTCCGTCATCCCTACCACAAGTAGTGAAGACAAAATTGCGATAACAGATACCACAACAATAATCTCGACGAGAGTGAATCCTCTAGCATTCATTGTGCACAGTATATCATGCGAGGAGTTGAGTACTTACCGTATCTCTTTCAAAAGTGAGTACAGGTGTGCTGGATGGAGGGATTTTATGAGGGAGGCGTAGTAATAGCTACGTTGACTGAATAAAATCCTGAAGCCAGTGCAGATGTGTCACTTTTGGAAGAGATTTATTCGGTTTCCCAACCCTTCACCTCAACAGCACGTAGTGCGGCCTGTTGTTCAGCCTCTTGCTTTGAACGTCCCATTCCTTCAGCGACTTTCTCATGACGCAAAAACACACCAACAGTAAAAACGCGATCGTGGTCTGGACCACTCTGTCCCACTGTTTCATAGGTAGGAGTAATAGATGCGTGCTCTTGAGCTAATTCTTGGAAACGACTTTTGGCATCTTGCCACAAACGCTTGCGCACAATTTCTTCTGTTCGTCCGAATAGACGGTCACCGATAAAAGTCTTGGCTGTTTCATATCCTTGATCAATGTAAACAGCACCGATACATGCCTCAAAACAGTTAGCGAGGATGTACTGTCGTGCGCGACCGACATCTTTTGCTTCACCCTTTGACATCAGCAGGTAGTCGTTGACCCCGAGCTTCTCGGCAGCTGAAGCCAGCGATACTGTATTTACGAGTGCTGCACGAATGGCGGTGAGCTCACCTTCTGGCTTTTCGGGATATTTTGCAAAAAGGAAATCTGTAATAACAAGCTCAAGAACAGCATCGCCGAGGAATTCGAGACGTTCATTATGATCCCACGTAGCTTCACGATGCTCGTTTAAATATGAACGGTGCGTAACGGCTGACAACAATATCTTGGTGTCAGAAAAGGTTACGTTGAGTAGTTTTTGAAGCTGTTGCAGGTCTATTTGTAGATTTTGGTCGGACATATAGACGGACAGTACCATTATTTTATGCCCCTGCCAACCAGCATTGTGATGGCTTTGGTAACAATCGGGAGAATATCCTCGTAAAAATTAAGTTCAAGGATTTCGGCCACTTTAAACCATTTTGCGTCGTCGAGACCACCCTTTTGCTCAAGCTTTACCTCTGAGTACGGAGAGGAGGCGAGATAGTAATGCACTTGTTTGCGGATCTTTCCGAGTTCAGGATTTGAGGCCACATACTCATTCATGCCAAGTTCAGCCTCAATAGTGATATCGAGCCCCATCTCTTCCTTAAGCTCACGAGTAGCTCCTGCCTCAACGGTTTCGTTTTCCTCAATCTTCCCTTTAGAAAGAGTCCAATGACCAAATATGTCGTGCACGAGCGCAAGATAAATATTACCTTCGTGTTCTGCATAGACCACAGCCCCAGCGAGGCGTTGAATCGGCATTTGCTCAAAAGGGACATCTTTCTTCTTTTTCTTACTTTGCTCTTCCTTGCCTGGTTCGCCAATTTCCTTGTACACCGCACCAAGTACGCCATTTACAAAGCGACTACTATTTTCACCACCAAATTGTTTTGCGAGCTCAATTGCTTCATTGATAGCCACCTTTGCTGGAACTTCCTTGCGATCAGCAAAAAGGAGCTCGTAAAGGCCGAGACGAAGAATATTTCTATCAACTGGAGAAAT
>JAGOON010000011.1 GCA_017992505.1 Minisyncoccota bacterium
GAATATCTTCTTACATGAAGATGGACCTGTATTTATTGAAGTAGTGCCACCAATGGAAAGTTGGTGGTATGGTGTGCCGTGGGTAAACGTAGCAAACGTTGTAGTAAATGTAGAGGTGTTGTGTGGTGGTAAGTCTGCTGCGCAAGTCGAGCGCGGGTTCCTAGACCACTACGGACTAATATCATTTCCTGAGCCTGACTATACATTTACAAAAGCACTCGCGTACGTCATTTCGGCCATTCATTTCGGTTCGACAGAAGGAAAGGAGGAGATTGGTGATAAATATATAGCCGAAGCGATTCGTATTGGTGAATGGTTATAAAAACTAAGTGTCACGAGGTGACACTTAGTTTTTTAGTCAAAAATATTTACAAGATAAGCGTCAATCTTTCTTTGTTCCCAGTCGTAAAAGGTTGCGTTCTGGTCTTGCAAATCATCGGCTAATTTTTCTCCCACGAAGCGCCAGTGCCATGGCTCAAAAACATAGTACCCGTTACCTTCTGGGTAGGAGAGGGTAAATCCGTATTTATGAGCGTTCTCTCTGAGCCATGTGTAGGCTGGAGTGCCCTCAAACCCGTTGAGGCCACCACCGAGGCCTTTTGTGGTGAAATCTATGGTAGTGCCAAGTTGGTGCTCTGAGAAACCTTGGTCAGCTGAGAACGTATTGGCGCCAGAACCATAGGTGACTGTGTACGCACCCTTTAATTGTGCTTGCGTTTCAAATGATCGATAGGCAGATACTACCCATAAATCAATTCCGTCAGACTTTGCGTCTTCGAGCATTTCATTGAAATAGGGAATAACACTACTGTGGAGTTGGTGGTTACGGCTTTCGTCGTACATCCAAGTCTTTTCGATTGAGCTTAATTTTTCTGGAATGTAGTGTTCGTTAAGAAAGTAGACTTTTGAGTATTTTTGCAGGAGTTCCTCATCCGTTTTGGAGAGTTTGTCGAGAACACCGACAGTTTTGCTGATTTTTCGAATTTGTTTCTCGAAGTCTTCATTACGGCCAAGTTCGCTACTGTAGTCGTCGTTTAAAAGCCCATACTGTTCTTTTAGTGTGTTGAGCTCAAGTGTGAGAGCGGCGATTGTGGTACTGGCATTAGATAAGGAGTTGGTCGAAGAGGCGATAAGCATAACTAGATGTTTTTTTTCACCTTCGAGCATTCGAATGTAGCCATTCTTGTTGTGGATAAGGTTCACGAGAAAGAGTAGGCCGATAATCGTGATGATTAATATCCCGTAAAAGGTGGTACGTGATGTGCTAAACATCTCAAACATGGGATTATTCTAACATGTACCTCTATCTTGAATAGGGAGGATATTTGTGGTAGATTTGGCCGTTACTAATTAACGGAGCTTAGTGATTATTTGTGCAGCTCGCTACGGCCTATTTCTCCCTTGGGGGTCGAAATATGCTAAGCGCCTGCTGTCACGTTGCGTACAGAAAATATATTCGCTTAGGCTCATTATTTTCCAGCAAAATTCAATATAGTCACTACGTTCTTTATTTCATTCAATGACAGATTCAAATATGCCAGCAGCTGAGGCGGTCGGTGGAGAAGAGCGAGAGCTCCAATCCTACGAACTCGCCTTCCACGTACTTCCAACGGTTGCTGAAGGGGAAGTGAAAGGAGTCTTTGATACCATCAAAGCTCATATTACAAAGCTCGGCGGGACTCTCGCTGAGGAAGAGGCGCCAGCTCGTTTTGACCTTGCGTACGATATCGTAAAGTTCCTTGAAGGACGTAATCGAAAATTCTCGAGTGCGTACTTCGGATGGGTTCGTTTCGAGTTTGAAGCTAGTAAAATCGCTGAAATTACTGAAATGATGGATGGTTCAAAGGACATCCTTCGCCACATCCTCATACGCCTTACCAAGGTGGAAGCGGAACACCCGTTCTATTTCCATCCTGCAATCGCTGATCGAGTGGTAGAAACCATCGTTATCGAAGCGGAGGAAGCAATTGAAGAGGTTGCTTCACTAGAAATTGAAGAAAAAGTAGAGGATGGTGAAGCGATCGAAGAAACGGTATAATCACTCTATACTTAAATAATTTCTTCTTATGTACCTCAATAAAGCGATGATTTACGGGAATCTTACCCGCGACCCAGAAATGAAAGCTCTCCCAAGTGGCATGCAGGTCTGCTCAATGTCTATTGCTACCAACCGTGTCTATATGGACCGTGATGGAAAAAAACAAGAAAACACTGATTACCACAATGTTGTTGTCTTTGGAAAGCAGGCAGAAACCTCTGCCAAATGGCTCACTAAGGGAAGTGGTGTGTATGTAGAGGGCCGTCTTCAGACTCGTTCTTGGGACAAAGATGGTCAGAAGCAATACCGTACCGAAATCGTTGCTGACCGAGTACAATTTGGTCCAAAGAGTGGCGGAGCTCCGAGTGCATCTGTGGGAACCAATCCACAAGATGGAGAAGGTAATAAGGCACCAGCACTCCCAGATTATCCAGAGGAAGAGATTAACCCCGAAGATATCCCATTCTAAATTCTGAAGCCATACATAACCAATCTGCTTCGTTGCTACTTCGGAAAATTTCGTTCAATGTACATTAAGTACACCTCACAAAATTTTCCTCACGCGCGTCGCATCTTGGTCATCTTTGACTCCAGAATATTCCCTCAACTCTAAAAAAACTGAAAATTTATTAGACAAAACACACACTATGGAAAAGAAAACAGAACAGACCCTCAACAATCATATCGATTTCAAAGATATCGTTCGTCTTGGGGCCAATGTAAACCCACACGCTCGTATGATGAATCGTCGCCGTACAGGCTTTACAGCTAAGGGGCAACGAAACTTCGCTGCTGCGGTAAAGCGCGCACGATTCATGGCTCTCATGCCGTTCATCAAGCATTAATTTTCAAAAACACCGCCCCAGGCGGTGTTTTTTATTGCATTTCTGAATATTTGGTGTAATGATTAAACAAGAATAGAAAAGAGGAGAGAATAATGTCTGGAAATACGCTTTTTGGCGGTTATAGTCCGTCATTTCAATCTCGTGGAAGCAGTATCCGTCCACCCTCGTACTGGTGGCTCGGTCTGCCCGATCGACCTACGCATCTCACCTTCACTTTTAACCAAAGAATTTTCGGACCGATGTATTCCCATACTGGTGAACGTCTTGGTTTTGGCTGTCGCCTAATTTACGGCTGGCTCTATACCGACGATCCTTACTTTGACCGAGTCGACGCTGAGCTCAAGTTCAAGGGTATCTAATGAACACATCATCATAAAGGCCGCAACTATGTTGCGGCCTTTTTTCATCCTATTACGCCTTCTCAACTCGCTCTGAGTAGTCTCCAGTCTCGGTATTGATACTGATAATATCTCCAGTATTGATAAACATCGGCACCATGATGGTTGCGCCAGTTTCGAGGGTTACTTCCTTAAGTGCACCACTGGAAGTGTTACCTTTGACAGCTTCCATCGCTTCTTTTACTTTGAGTTCCATTTTGATAGGGAACTTGAGACCAATTACTTCATCATCAAAAACTAGAGCATCGATTTCCATGCGCTCCTTCATAAATCGGCCCTGATCACCCACAAGATCTTCCAAGAGGGCGAATCGTTCACCCGCCTTGCCTGTGGTATGAAACCAGTATTCTCCAGGTTTGCGGTAAATAAACGTCACTGAACGAGTCTCCAGATCAGCCTCTTCAACAGTCTCATTTTGATGGAAGGTGACTTCCAGCACTCGGCCAGACTTAAGTCCCTTTAGCTTGGTAATATTGACTGGCTTGCGCTGTTGCTTGCGAAAAACGTGTGAAGCGACGACAAAATAGGGCTCTCCTTCATGGAGAATGACCTTTTTGAGAGTAATTTCGTTATATGAGAGGACTGCCACGGTATGAGGGATTAACAAATAAGTGCCTATTTATGCCCTAATTTTTAGGGAGTCCCATAGGGCCGACCATAAAAATGGAAATACCCTTGGGGTGAGCAAATTTAGACATTTGTCACAGAACTCAATTAAATAGTATGGCTCTTTATAACAGATTTAGGCTGAAAGGTAAAACTACCCATAAATTCTAACGATGCTACTATAAACATATGTTTGGTATTACATCCCTAAGCGATATGGATGACTGGGAAGACGAACGCGTCTTAATGGCTTCACGAGCACAGCCGTGGTTGTTTTCGGTGATCGTCGATCGTTACCAAGAACCGTTTCTAAGGAAGGCGCGGGGGATTGTGCGTAATCCGCTTGATGCTGAAGAAATCGTTCAAGACGCGTTCACCAAGATTTATGTGTATGCCGACAAATACGAGCCACAGTCAGGCGCCAAGTTTTCTTCATGGGCGTATCGTATTCTCATGAACACCGCCTTTACTCGTTACCAAAAGCTTATAAAAGAGGGGCAGCGCTTTACGTCTATTGATCCAGACTTCGAACAGTTTATTGGTGAACGCAAAGAGCATACTGGATTTGAAGAGAAGCGTGATGGTGTGGAGCGAATCCTCGCTCGCTTACCAGAACATTTTTCATACGTGCTTCGTTTACATTACCTCGAACGCTGGAGTCAGGAAGATATAGCCACCGAGACAGGGGAGAACGTCGGTACCATCAAAGCGCGTATTCATAGAGCAAAAGAAGCCTTCCGCAGAGAAAGTCGCGACGGGGAGGCTGAGGCGTTGTTGTAACCTTAATACGGTGACGTGAGTAATAATAACTGTATGGCAAGCAACATCAAAAAAACTATCATGCGTCGCGTCTATTATAGCTACGCGGTACGTTTCGTATCTGAGCCGATGCTTTGGCAAGGCTTTGTCCTGGGAGTCTGTGTTGCTCTCTTTGGGCGCATGACGCATGTTGCGGCGATTGCTCACAACTTTGCTTCCACTCGTGTTGAGAACGCCCCAAATTTTGTATGGAATAGTTTCGTACACGCTTTAAATAACGGCGAAATGCTCACAGTTCTTGTCGTGCTCTTCATGGTGGGATTGAGCGCAAAGTTTTTCTACCGAGCAGTGCAAGCCTTGGCTCAGGCGGGGAAGATGCAGACGGTATAATTTTAAAAAAAGCGCGGCCGTCAGGTGGCCCCGCTTTTTTTTTAAAATATCCTTATTCCGCTGGTTCCACCTCGTCATCAGACGTTGCTGATGCAACTGAAGCGGTATATCCACCACTGGCTGCTTCGTCTTTAAGACACTTACGAATGTTCTTTAGGAGTTCTATCTTGAGCTTCTTATCACCGCGAAGGGTAGTACGTGCCGCGTCGTAACCACGACCAAGTTTTACTTCGGTCGATTCATCACCACCTGGAGGAAGGTACGAGTATGAAGCGCCACTTTTTCGTATCATTTTGTACTTTTCTCCGAGCGCAAGAAGTTCACCTTCACTAGAAATACCCTCTCCGTAGATAAGGTCGAATTCCGTCGCTCTAAATGGAGGAGCAACCTTGTTCTTCACTACCTTCACACGGTGGCGCCCACCAACGACCTCCTCGCCTTTCTTAATCTGCGCAATACGACGAATATCGAGGCGAACTGAAGTGTAGAATTTAAGAGCTTTTCCACCTGGGGTAGTTTCAGGGTTACCAAACATTACACCAACCTGCATACGGATTTGGTTAATGAAAATAATCACCGTCTTACTCTTTGCGACAATACCCGTGAGCTTACGAAGCGCCTGACTCATGAGACGAGCCTGCTTGCCCACATGGTGCGCTCCCATTTCGCCCTCGATTTCATCGCGCGGGGTGAGCGCAGCTACCGAGTCAATGACAATCACATCAATCTTGCCAGTACGTACGAGTGACTCTACGATTTCAAGTGCTTGCTCACCGTTGTCTGGCTGTGAGATAAGCAGTTCCTCAAGTTTTACACCAAGGTTCTTGGCATACTCTGGGTCCATCGCGTGTTCAGCATCAATAAACGCACAGATACCACCTGCTTTTTGCGCTTCAGCGACAGCGTGAAGCGCGAGGGTAGTTTTACCCGAAGATTCAGGACCAAAGATTTCAATAATACGACCGCGAGGGTAGCCACCGATGCCAAGCGCATCATCAAGTCCAATTGAACCAGAGGAGACAGATTCGACGTCTACCTTTTTTGTCTCATCGAGTGTCATGATAGAGTCGTCACCAAATTTAGTCTTGATGCTACGTAGGGTTTCTGCAATATCGCTGATGTCACTCTTGTCGCCAACCTTTCGTGCGGTTACTGGTGCCTTCTTCGCTCCTTTTTTTACTGCCATAGTATCTTCCTTATATTTATAAAATTAAAAAAATCTTCATCTAAAGGATACCCTAGGTACCTTCAGAAGGGACGAAGCTCGCAGGTATGAATACCAACTCCTCCTTTGTTTTGGTCGTGCGTCCATATCTATCTTCGGCTCTCAGGGTAGCTATAGTATAGCCATTTTCTAGTACAATTGTCTCCTTGAAATTTCCCTTGGCATCAGTGTAGATAGCTCGGTCGTTGAGCCAAAGGTGAGAGATGTTGTATGCCGTCCCTGAAATCGTGATTTGTCGCTGATTTTGCGGTCCTTCAGGGGCATCAGTGATAACAATTCGTGGTCCAACAATCAAAAACCTTGCTTGAAATACCACAAACAGAAGCATCAACAGGAGCACAATTGCTGTAATCCAGTAACGGACGAGTGTGCGGAATGAGTAACTGTAGGGAACGTTAAGTTGCATAGTGTTAATCAGCTTCGCGATTCTCAGATGAGCCGTCGTCGCCACGACCAAGGATTACTTCACGTGGTCGCGAACCGTCTTGGGGGCCGATTACACCATTTTCTTCGAGTAAGTCCATGAGACGCGCTGCTCGTGAGTAGCCCACTCGAAGCTTGCGTTGAATATATGAAGTGGAGGCTTTTCCTGCTTCTAGTACTGCTTGTTTTGCATCATCATAGAGTTCGTCATCACCATCGTCGCCACCCGTGAGGCTTTTGAAGAAGCTGTCACCACCACTGTTTTCAGTGTTTTCGTCGAAGTTAATGGTGTCGAGTTCAGAATCTTGCTTGCGCAAGTAGTCAACTACTCGCTTAATCTCTTCTTCAGAAATAAAGGCAGATTGAAGGCGGTACGGGCGAGGGGAATCCGAAGAGAGATACAACATGTCACCAGCACCGAGAAGCTTTTCGGCACCCTGTGTGTCGATGATGGTTCGTGAGTCGATTTGTGAGGCTACCGCAAGCGCAATACGAGTTGGGATGTTGGCTTTGATAGTACCAGTAATGACGTTCACCGATGGACGTTGGGTGGCGAGGATAAGGTGGATACCGACAGCGCGACTCATCTGCGCGAGGCGCACGATACAGCCTTCGAGTTCACGAGGGTAGGCTTGCATGAGATCAGCGAGCTCGTCCAAGATAATCACGATGTAGGGCATTGCTTCGGGGAGCCCGATTCGTTCCTCCTCAGGCTTACCTTTCTTCTCCCAATCCTTCTTCGCAGGTTGGTAGATGTTTTTGTGGTACGAAGCGATGTTCTGTACTTGTTCGGCTTCAAGGATGTCGTACCGACGTTCCATCTCCTTCACCGCCCAAGAAAGTGCACGAATCGCTTTCTTGGCATCGGTGATGACGGGTGTGAGAAGGTGGGGGATTTTATTGTACAGAGTGAGTTCTACTCGTTTTGGATCGACGAGAATGAAGCGGAGCTGATCTGGGGAATTTCTGAACAGGAGAGAGACAATAAGGTTGTGAAGGGTGACAGACTTACCCGAACCAGTGGTACCCGCAATGAGTCCGTGTGGCATGCGTGCGATGTTGGCGAAGTGCACATTTCCCGTCACGTCTTTACCGAGTGCTGCGATGAGCGGATGTGGTGAGTCAGTGTACTCAGGGGTTGCAAGGAGGGAAGCGAGTCCGACTGTTGCTCGCTGCTGGTTTGGTACTTCGATACCAACAAGCGACTTTCCAGGAATTGGTGCCTCGACACGAATTGAACTTGCCTTGAGCGCGAGTTGAAGTTCCTGCTGGAGGCCTGCAATCTTTGCGATGCGGACACCTTGGGCTGGTTTGAGCGCGTAACGGGTGATGGTAGGTCCACTTTCAACGGCATCCATTTCAACCGAGATACCAAACTCTCGAAGGGTGCGCTTGATAGTATTAGCGTTCGCCTTCACATCACCAATATTCGCTTTACCATTTTCCTTACTCAGAAGCGAAAGGGAAGGCGGAACAAAAGTACCGCTAAAATTTTTCACCAAGATATCGGTCGGCCTGGTCTTTGCGATATTAGAAACCATCGCTCCAACAGCTGAGAGTTTTGAAGTTTCCTCCTCATCATCCTCAAGCTCGATATCTTTTTTGGGCTCCTCTGGTATCGCGTCGAAGTCTTCGAGATCATCATCGCCAAAGTTATCGTCAGACTCACCACCCTTTAAGAGATTCTTTGCGCCCGTAAAAGTAGGGAGCTTGAGTCCAGTGTTGAAGATGAGAAAAATAGAAATGAGAATTGTTCCAAAGAAAAGGATTCCAGTGACAGCACTTCCCATAAGATAGACCATCGGCCATTCAAGGGCGAGTCCAACAATTCCTCCGAGTTTTTCCTGATATAGCTCAAGAGTGCCAAGAAGGGTAAAAAAGAGCAGTATGGTCCCAGTGACTTTCGCCGCACTCACCGTCTCATTTTCTTTGGGATTAAGGAGTACATATATGTATAGGAAACAAGCAATCGGAGCGAGCCATGCGCCACCGCCAAAGAGATAGCGAAGGCCAATCTCAATATAGTGTCCAGCAGGTCCGGCACTTTCAAAGAGAGCGAATAAAAAGAAGACTCCGAGTGTACCCATTATGACAGCGCCAATCGCTTGGCGAGCATGTGGGCTGAGGTCATCAAAGAGGGGCTGTTTTGCTGGTGATTTATCTGATTTCTTACGGGCCATAGGTACTAAAAAATTGCTCTAGAA
Organism: Minisyncoccota bacterium; assembly: GCA_017992505.1. Classification (GTDB taxonomy): domain Bacteria; phylum Patescibacteriota; class Minisyncoccia; order Phycocordibacterales; family UBA918; genus OLB19. The sequence goes on from JAGOON010000011.1 coordinate 8,889, forward strand.
CACCACCATCATACCATGGAGAAACTAAAGGACGCCTTATAAATAAGGGTCAGTGAAGTTGCAAAAGTCATAAATGTCTTTATAGTGTATGTAGGACAAAGCACTCCTTTATAAGACATTACCGACAAATCTATGACCCCAGAAAAGGACAACTCCATCCAGATTAAAAGACTTTCAAATGAGACAGAATATTTCAATAATGTCTTTAAAAGAACAGAAAAGCTTGTATCTGTTATCTTTTACATTTTGTCTCATACAAATACAAATAAAGTGACCGATATGCATGTCTCATTAATTAAAGACAGAGCATTAAAGACGCATGAGGCGTCACTCCAGACGCTCCGTCTCCAGTCACACGAAGTTAGTGAAGGACTTGTCCCTTTCCAATACGCCCTTGTCGATTTGGAGAGTACGCTACGTATTGCAGAATCAGCGGGGGTTATTCCACAAAACATCAACCAGCTCATCTTTGAGCAGCTCATTGCTGTCCAAAGATACCTTACCAATCACTACCTTAAGGGTGAAAGAATTTCCTTTGATGAGAGTACTATTCTCGAGAATCGGAAACCAGCAATTCTACCAAAAGCAAAGACGTCACTAGATCAAAGACAGGCACCACGTCGTCGTGCGGTGACTATTCCAGAGGGAGACATTAGCTCAGACGCATACTTTGTCTATAGTAAATTGACCGATAGGGCAGAGCGTATAAAGACAGTCCTTGAAGCCAAACCCCAGGCAACAATTAAGGACATTGCTGACATCATTACCGACGTGAGTGAAAAGACAATTCAGCGTGAGCTAAACAGTCTTATAGAAAAAGGACAGGTGGTGAGAGAGGGAGAAAGACGTTGGTCACGATACTCAGTTAAGAAGTAAAGGACGTGAATAGTGTCTTTAAAGGTTGACTATTAGTGGTACTTTGCATAGAGTAGTTTCTAGCTAAGAGACAGAAGTAATAGGACACTCGACTCGAAAGCTCAAATCTGCCCCGTTGTATTTACATCATTGTAAATGCAACGGGGCAGGGAGATATAACGAGCAAAGGTTTGCCTAATATACGTATTTGTTTTGTAGTTTTTTAACTGTAAGACGGATATTAGTACCTCGTCATCTTCTACAGACCTCCTTAAAGTATCAAATTGTTCTAAAAGAACTACTCATATATATGAGTAGAAGGCAGTCACATTTTAGATATTAAGTGTTACAAAACACCATGTATCCACAACCTGTGAACTAGGCTCTTTTAGATAAAAGATGATACAATTTAAGGACTGCGCTGATGCGCTTTTTCTGAATCAGGTTCGTGGGTTTACTTTGCGTAATTTCCACCCCTAAGGAAAAATCATCAGGGTCGTTATGTTCATTGATAATTGAATATCCAATATACAAACGTTTTGTGAACGAGTTTTCTTACTATGGTAATGAAACCTCCTTCGCACAGACTACCGCCCTACATTTTCCTGTTGAAGCATTCGTGTTTCCCTCCGCCCCACAGACACACAGTCCGAACCCGCAGCTAACCTCCATTACGGTAGGGTAACCTTCCTAGGATGGAGTTTAGTGATATTACGTAACTGGATTGATAACCCATTTGCGAATATGAATTAATTCATATTATTAGCCCTTATCAAGTTAAAGTTTTGCAGCAATGCAAAACGGCGTGACTTTAATCACACGCTCAACTACAAACAAAGTAATTACAATTATGACTATTGCAAAAGACTTTGCTTCGAAGCTCGCTGTAGCTTTCGTAGCAATCGCAATGATCTTCATGGCTATTGCTCCAGCTGTTCAAGCTGAAGAAACTACTGAAGACTTGCAAAAGACGATCAACGACTTGCTCGCGCAGGTTGCTGCTCTCCAAGCACAAACAACCACAACCACTACAACTACAACTACAACAGTAGGAAGTTGTAACTTCATGATGGACCTCAAGACCGGTTCTGCTGGTGCAGACGTTATGGCACTCCAAAAGTTCCTTAACGCTGATGAAGATACTCGCGTAGCTGCAGCTGGTGCTGTAGGTTCTGCAGGTATGGAAACTGAATACTACGGTCCAGCTACCGCTGCTGCAGTATCTAAGTTCCAAGTTAAGTACCGAGCTGAGATTCTTTCTCCAGCAGGTCTTGTAAACCCAACTGGCTTCTTTGGTCCAGGTTCACGTGCACAAGCTAACAAGCTCTGTGGTGACTCAGACGAAGATACAGATGAGGACACTGATGAAGATTCAGATGACGAAGACACAGAACTTTCAGGTGAAGGTTCACTCGATGTATTCGAAATCGACGAAGCTTCTGACTCAGATGTAGAAGAAGGTGCTGAAGATGAAGCAATTGCTGATCTTACACTTGAAGCTACAGATGGTGATATCGAAATCTCTCGTATGGACGTTGCGCTTACAAACGTAGCAGATGATCCATGGGAAGTATTCGAAACCGTATCACTCTGGGTAGACGGCGAAATGATTGCTGAAGCTACTGCTGACGATGAAGACGAATACCTCGATGAAGATGCTGGTTCACTCCGTTTCTCTGACCTCGAACTTGTCCTCATGGAAGATGAAGAAGTAGAAGTAAACGTTGCTGTTACAGTTGCTGGTTCAGTAGATACTACTCCAGACACTGTAAACTTCGCAGTACTTGAAGTACGTTACTTCGACGCTGATGGCGTAGCTACAGATGACGACAGTACAGACGAAATCACTAATACTATCGCATTTGATGTTGTTGTTGCAGGTGACGGTGAAGAACTCACTTTCTCACTTGGTACAAACAACCCAGAAGCTACTGATATTGTAGTTGATGAAAACGACACAACAGACGGTGTAACTATCATGGAATACACTATCGAAGCTGATGAAGGTGATATCGACCTCAATGAACTTTGGGTTCGTCTTACCACAGGAACTGCTGCTGTATCAGCTGTAGTTGACGATGTTTACCTCGTAATCGATGGTGAAGAATTCGACAACGAAGCTACTACAACTTCAGGTACTTCAGACGACTACATGTTTGACATTGACGGCGATGTAACAATCGACGAAGGTGAAGAAGTTACTGTAGAAGTTGTGGTTGACCTCAAGGAAACTGATGGTGGTTCTAACTACGCTAACGCTGGTGAAACTATCTCAGCTTCTGTAACCTCAGCACTCGTTGACCTTACAGATGCAGAAGGAGCAGATGATGTGACTACACTCAGCGGTTCTGCTGTTGGTGACACTCACACTCTCGTTTCTGAAGGTATCGTTGTACCGGTTGATGGTGTTGAAGCTACAACTGATACTTCAGGTGACAACGACACTCTTGGTGAATTCACTATTGAGTTCGAAGTAACTGCAGTAGAAGGTGACTTCTACATCCGTGAACTCGCAACAGGTGATGCTGATGGTATTACTACAGCAACAACTGGTGTTGAATTCATGATCGAAGGTGGTACAGCTACAACAACTGGAACACTTTCTTCAACAGCTGACGAAGACACTACTGGTGTATTCACAGTTCGAGATGGTGAAACTGAAACATTTACACTCCGTGTAGTTACTAATCCAGTAGCTTCAGGTGACTTCCGAGTTACTCTCACAGGTGTAAACTACTCAGCTAACACAAACGGATACGGTGCGACATTGTACACACCAACTCCAGCTCAAGATTACCGAACAGCTTACGAAACTGTACAAGGTTCTTAATTGAATTCTTAGACACAAACGTAACGTTCTAGTCTAGCTAAGCAAAAAGCCCCTTCGGGGGCTTTTTGCGTGTCTGGATACAGCGCGGTAGAATAATGAACATGAAACACATTCTTATTTCTGGAGTCGCATTCTTTGCGCTCGTTATGGCCTTATTGCCAAATGTTACTCGAGCCTACGAAGTCACCGATCGTCAAATGACTCGCTTGAGCGATACCGTCACCATGTACACACTTGAATTTAAATTCGGCTTCCTCAATGCCGATATGTGGATGCCAATGGCAGCGAGCAAAACAATAACTGAAGGCAACAAGACGTCATCAGTAATACTCAGCACAGCTCCGATTCAGGATAAAAAATACTTTGTCCCAATGAAGAAAAACAGAACCTTTACGCTCTTGGTGCTAGAAGAACACGCAGTAGGGAAGTCAAAAGGAAGTATTACTGTAGAAAAGCTTCCAGTTACTATCCAAAAGAAAGGTGAAGATAAAATGCTTAAAACCTTTACCCAAGAAGAATTAGAAGACTTCTACGTCGGAAAGAAACAAAAATAAGAAAAACAAAGGGCCACCCTTTGCACACTGTGCAAAGGGTGGCCCTTTGTTGTTTCGGTCTGTTTGCCCAAACCCAAGGACCGACCTCGGGGAATCCCGAGGTCGGTCCTTGGGTTAATAATGTCACACTGTCATAATGTTTTAATGACACAACGAAGCGTTTCTTTTTCGGAGTATGAGTTTTATCACATATACAATCGAGGAACTGACAAGCGAGTGATATTCCAATCACTCGGCGACTACCAACGTTTTTTGGAGCAATTATACTTAGCTAACTCCACACAGTCTGTGAGTGTAAAAGATATCAAGAGAAAGTCCCCTGATATTTTTAAATTTGAAAGGGGAGACCAGCTTGTTGCAATTGGTGCATATTGTCTGATGCCGAACCACTTCCATTTGCTGGCTACTCCACTTGTTGAAAATGGACTCTCAAAGTTTATGAGTAAGTTGATGACAGGGTATTCAATGTACTTTAATAAGAAATACGAACGAACAGGAGGTTTGTTTGAGGGTAGATTTAAAGCCAAACATGCTGATTCTGATGAGTATCTCAAATATTTATTTTCATATATCCATCTAAACCCAGCAAAGCTTCACCAATCTGATTGGAGAGAAAATGGGCCTACAAATCAAGATGTCATTTTTAATTTTGTTAAAAATTATAATCATTCAAGCTTACCTGAATACCTTGATACAGAGCGTCCTGTGGCTACTATTTTAAATAAGAATTTGTTCCCAGAGTACTTTAACAATAGGCAAGCAACACAAGAAGAATTGTTCACGTGGCTGTTTTACCAAGACGAGTTTAATATTTAACAAGTACTCTTAACGTCGCGCCAACCCAAGGACAGACCTTGGGGAATCCCGAGGTCGGTCCTTGGGTTTATCTTTTCTTTATCTCGGTTTGCTATACTTGAAACACATGTTTAACAAGACCTTTTATAAATTCCTCCTTAGTTTCATTGCTGTGATTGCAGGAGTTTTATTGTTTATTCTCGTAGTTGGTGCTACTACCGCCTAATACATGTTTCGATTCTTACGAGGTTTTCTGTTTATAACTCTTTTATTCAGTCTTTTCTTCACGAAAGATTTGATGGCAGCCGTCCTCTATGACCAGAGCAAGATTGGAGTTCCGTATGACATCCTAGAGGATCCAGGTTCTGGTTTTGGTTACTATAGTAAATTCCCACAATACTCGGGTACAGGAACACTTTTCCCAGGCGGTGGCACCGCCTACTCTGGAACCCTAGCTTGGCTAAGGGTAAAACGAATCTCTGGAGTAGCTTGTAATGTTCCAAATAATATAAATATTGTCACTACTGATGGATCTACCATCGGTTTTGCGAGTGCAGGTGTAGCAGTGGGAGATTATTGTGATTTTCCAATCAGCGGTCCAAACCTAACAAATCAGGCAGTGGGATATATCGGCATCTGTATTACGGGTGATTGTAGCAATCGTCCAGGTACCTTAATCTTGGATGGATCGCCTGAAAATGAAGGGTATATCCTTGATGGGACACAGACGATGCAAAAAACTGGTGGCTGGGCTTTTCAACTGTGTGATTCTGGGGGTTGCTCAGGAGGATTTGAAGAAGTGCTTGCCACATCCACCCCTACAACCACCCCCGCTACTGGTGCCTCCAGTGTTTTGTTTTTGCCAGGGATTCAAGCAAGTCAACTTTATAAAGACAGCCTGCTTGGTCGAGATCAGATCTGGCCACCAAATGCATTATTCAACGAAGATATATACGATCTCAGTATGAGTATCGACGGGGTGAGTGAACAGGAAATATATACAGAGGATATTGTTGACACTACCGCTGGAGTCGGTGATGTATATGCCAGTTTCCAGGGATTTTTAAAGCAGCTTAAAGACGAAGAAACCATAGATGATTGGGAAGATTTTGCGTATGACTGGCGCTATAGTGTGACTGACGTTGCTCAAAATGGTACACAATACGAAAGTGAAATTAAGGACGCTGTTCGAGAAATTGAACGTCTGGCGAGTAGTTCATTTACTGGAAAAGTAACTATCATCGGACATTCTAATGGTGGCCTGTTGGCAAAAGCAATCATGCTTCGTCTTGCCGATGAAGGAAAAACAGCTTTGGTAGATAAAATTGTGTTTCTAGCGTCACCACAGTTAGGTACACCAAAGTCTATTGGAACAATACTCCACGGGTATGACCAAACCGACGTTTATCTTGGGGTTGTTACTAATGCCCAGAGTGCGCGTGAAGTAATTAATAATCTTCCTGGGGCATATGGTTTGCTTCCTTCAGAAAAATATTTTGAAGGACTCGATACCCCATTGGTGGTATTCAATGATACTTCGGTGACTGCACCATACCGACAAGCGTACGGTGCAAATATCTCTTCCTATGAAGAGTATGTAAGATTTGTACGTGGTGGGGACACCTTTGATAGAGACATTGATGGTCCTACCTCACAACCCGCTCGCGCAAACAGCAGAATGTTAGACGAAGCACTTTTAATGCATGGAAATCAGCTCGATGACTGGGTTGCCCCTAATGGTGTTGAGGTAATCGAAATCATTGGTACTGGACTAAGTACGATGAAATCAATTGAGTATAGAGAAGTCATTGAAAATAAGTGTTCAAGTGCTGGTCCTACTATAGTGTGTACTCCTGAATCAGAAATCAAACCCTATGCTGTCTTGACCAAGTATGGTGACGGTACGGTAGTGCAGCGCTCTGCTGAGGGCTATGGCGGGGAGAAGCAGAAGTATTTTTTGAATCTGAAAGCACTTGAAGATGTTAGTTTAGGTTCCGAATATGTCCACCACAACATAACCGAGGCGCCACCACTACAAGATTTATTTAGTGATATATTGTCTGGTACATCAACTCAAAACAACCAATTCATTTCGACTTTCCATACAGAGTTCACCGATTCGTACGATGTAGAAATTATCGATTCACCAGTCCGCTTATTATCAACAGATAGCGAGGGTAATCAAACAGGAGTGGTAGTAGTAGATGGAGAGCGGATAATTAAACAAGAAATACCAGGTAGTCAGTATTTTGAATTTGGTGACACAAAATATTTTGTAGTACCAAAAGGTACTGACCGAACTACTAGACTATACGGTGAAGACTATGGAGGGTATACCCTTACCATTGCAGAGTTGGATTCAGATGATACACAGACTATTCAAACTGAACTTAAAAATGCTACGACAACACCCACACTAGTGGCTGAATATTCGAACCAAGCTGGAGTGTTTGGTACTGTATTGACCGACGAAGATGGTGACGGTGAGACAGACTACGAGATGACTTTAGAAGGAGAGCTGGTCAAAGAAGAGGTAGTCATCACCTACCCATTACTCATGACTACCATCGGTGAGCTTAACTTGTCTAAAGTCCGTAAACAGGCTCTGTTGCTGATTATTAAAAGTGCTGAGTACTATGCACATAAGATTCCCCCTAAGTCATTGTATCTAAAGTTAGAAGATGGCTTACTTAATTCAGTCCAAGAACTCATAATGCTTTATGAAAAGAAACGATACTTGTCAGCTTCTGATGTAAAAATGTTATTAGAGATGATAAAAACTTTAAAAGATAAACAATGACTATGAAACAAATTATTTTTGAGAAATATAAAATTATCAACCTGTTTCTTTTTCTGGGGCTCATGGTTACTGTAGTTGGAATTTATTTTTCTGTTGATCAAGGTTATTGCGTCGATCGGTGTAGTCTTGAATTTAAGAAAGGTTTCTTGAACCCAATTTTTTCTGGAGGCAAGTGGTTGGCTGGAATTTTGGCAGTACTCTTGTTTGTTCCATCTCGTATCTTTAGAAAATGGCTGTTTTACATAGCTCCTCCAATTCTACTTCTTACATTTTTCCTTGTTCAAGGTATTTCGGTATATTCCACAAACCTTCTAAACCCCACTCGAGCCAAAATGGCGGAAAATGGAATGATGTTGTTGGCTGTAGTCACCGTTGTTTTTGTTATTGGACACGCTATTTACGACAGAAGAAAAAAGAAGATTTCTTAATTCAAGTATCTTTTGAGATGCTATACTAATTACGATTTATGTTGCGGGTAACTGATCAGTATTTTTGGAATTTTGTCTTTGCGGTCTTTTTTCTCATCCTTGTGGTGATGGGTGCGATTATTCTCGATGGGGAAGCGCGAATTCGACTTGATGAGCTTACCCTGACTGACTACGTACTGGTAACTCTCGCCTCATGGCGTCTTACCAGACTCTTTGTGTACGATGTGATTACTAAATTCTTCCGTGAACAATTTTGGGATGTAGTGAAGGTGGGAAAGGGTTTAAAACTTGAAAAACCAAAGTTTGGTCCACGCCGTACGGTTGCCGACCTCCTCTCTTGTGTTTGGTGCTTTGGTATGTGGGCTTCAGCAACCGTCATTTTCTTCTACCTCCTCACCCCGTACGCCATTTTTCCAGTAATGCTGCTCTCGGTGGGCGCTGTCGCCTCATTCCTCCAAATTATCGCTAATCTAGTGGGTCACAAAGCCGAACTACTCAAAAATCAAACCGAAATTTAAAAAAGGTCGGGATAGCCGGAATCGAACCGACGCCACACGCACCCCATGCGCGCACACTGCCACTATGCTATACCCCGTGTGGCGACAATTATAGAGCATTTACAATATCTAACAATTTGCTAT
>JAGOON010000012.1 GCA_017992505.1 Minisyncoccota bacterium
ATATGGTATTGAATGGATTGTAGAGTTTAACCATGATGCATAGGTAGAAGCTTGAATTTAACCTCAGACATTGATAAAAAAACCGCCTGTAGGCGGTTTTTTGAATTTCCATATAGTGGAGCAGTTTTCTTCAAGTTAAACACAGTCTGATAGAGATGGAATGTCCGAATTTTCTTAAGATTGTTGATTTGTGGTGAAGATAATTAGTCTTTTATCAAGTAGTCTGTGTACCCTTGTCCCACAAGATATTCAAATGCTGCCCATACTTTATCTGGCATCTCTTGCTCAATTTGAAATCCTTTTGATGGATATACTTTGATACGTTGTACGTCACCAACCATTGTGTGAATCCAGTGCTCATTTACATTAACTAACTCATTTGGATACTCCTCGAGTGTGAGAGGGGGAGAAGTAACAATAATTTCCTTTTCTGGCCACCAGACTTTTCCAGTGGCGTATGTTCGGCGTTCCATGTAAGGCTTTTGTACAGCAATTACAGTTTGTAGTTTTATACCCCTTTCTTCCAATAACTGATTGGTGAACTCATAGTTTTGACCGGTGTTCTGTGATTTATTTTCAATCAAGATAACCTCTTCGGGGACACCTGCCTTTTTCGCTATGTCGGCGAAAACCTCAGCTTCAGTTGAACCGGCGAAGTCCTTCCAAGCTGGATTATCTGCATGAACGGTACCTGAACCTGAACAGACTAAATACGGAGCCCAACCATCAAGCCAGAGCTTAGCAGCGTATTTACCTACTCTAATATCGTGACTTCCTAGTACAAAAATAGCGTCAGCTTTTTTAAGCTCATGGTGCATATGCATGTAGGCCCACAGTAATTGGAGTGCTGTTTCTTTATTCATACGGTATTAGTATACCAAAACAAAAAAGCCTACTCTCACGAGTAAACTTTCATGTTGTTCCATGTATTTCTACATACTTCTATGTCAGTGGAGATGGCGGAAATTGAATCCGCGTCCGAATGAGGGTGTGATTATGAATCTACAGTGCGTAGGGCATTCTTTGATTTAAGTGTCTAACCTAGAGAATATCCAAGACAGTTAGATCCCGAGTTGTTACAAGCTCGAAAGTCTACGACAACGGCGCAGACTTCCACAGTCTCGTGGCTATTTTACGAGGTACCGTGTATGAGACGTTTACGGTACTCGCATCGGTCCGGCTGGCGTTATTTACGCGAAAGCGGGAGCGAATCCAAACGCGTTAGCGTAAGGACTTGGTACGGATTTGTTTGCACGTACTGAGTGACTCGCTTAACGAAGGGGAGTCATTTTCGACACTGCACACAATCAGCACGACTCACCGTCGATGCCTAGCATCCCCCGAAATATTTCAATGATTTAAAAAATTTCGGGGGAGGGTGTACGTTTGGTTTCGATACAGTGAGGTAGGCGGGAGGAATGAAATTCCTCCCGCGCGTCCTTGGGTTAGGCCGCTTTTTGGGCGAGCACTGGAAAGAGCGTAATGTGTTTGGGGCTTATCATAGGCTTCCCGTCGGCGCGAATCGTCGCAAACCAGTGACGAACATCATCGATGATGTCGGTCTGACCACCACTTTCGAGGTAGTCCGTGGTCGCGCTTACAATGACCTGCGTATAATCAGCGATGAATGCAGGCCAGCAGTGGTCGTAGAACTCGGGAACGATCTCTTCTTCAGCGGTAACGAGAAGATCGATGAGTTCGTCGCGCTCGTCGTTGTTGAGCAAGATGCCACCTTCGGCTGTTGGACTCGATACGATGTCCTTGCCGTTGGCGCGCTCGCTTACAATGAGTGTCAGATGTGACACTTTTGTCATAATGTCCGTCTTTGTGGCTGACTCCGCCCCTTCTGGTTGGGCGGATGGTTCAGTCTTGGTATCGGTCATGATAGTCCCCTTCAATTAGGTAGCGAAATTGCTACCTCACTGTATCGAAATTATTGAGTTTTCAAAATACGATCAATATCTCGCTTGGTATCGCGTTCCTTGATGGTTTCGCGCTTGTCGTGCTTCCTTTTTCCTTTGACGATAGCTAGCTCGAGTTTGATATTCCTCCCGTTATTATACAATCGAAGTGGGATAGCTGTCAAACCTTGCGCTTCGGTCTGGCGCTCTATTTCGGTGAGTTCTTTTTTTGAGAGGAGGAGCTTGCGAGCCCGTTCGGGGTCATGCTTTTTAAGCATATTGCTTGGTTGGTAGGGGTTTATGTTAACCCCTACCAAAAAGGCTTCGCCCCCGCGGATAACCACAAAGCCACCCTCAAGCTTGCCTCGCTTGGCACGGACAGACTTTACCTCGTGGCCGAGTAGCACCAAGCCCGCCTCGTAGGTATTGAGGATTTCGTAGTCAAAATGGGCTCTTTTATGTGAAAGGTAAGTGGTCATAGTTGCGTACCACTTACTATAGCAAATTACTCGCAAAATCAAGGTATTTCTGTATAATGCGCCCATATGAACAATCCCATTAAAAATGATGAATTAAAAGAGGAAACCACTACCGAAGTAGTGCAGACTGAAACCCCAAAGGGTGACGGAGAGAAGAAAATGACACCGATTCCGCCACCAAAGAAAGCCTCAGCACAACAACTTAAAGATATGGGTAAAAAGATGCCAATTGGTCCTGGGAATTTCTGGAACAACATGCTCACTACAGTGTTGCTCCTTATCTTCGTAACTGCAGTTTTTTCTTACCTCACTGAGACACAGGTAAAACCAGAGGAAATTGCGGTGACTGATGTTGTGGGGCAAGTTAAAGCTGGCGAGGTAGAATCGATTGTTGTACGCGGGGCGATAATGGAAATAGATTACAAAGATGAAACTCGTACTCCAGCTGAAGCGAAGAAGGAGGTTGATGCCTCGGTAACGGAGACACTTACCAACCTCGGTGTGACTCATGATGAACTTTCAAAGATTAAAATTGATGTGCAACGCGAGACAGGCTTTCTTTATTGGCTTGGCCAATTTGCTCCGTTCCTTTTCCCGCTCCTCTTCATTGGTATTGTGATTTGGTTTTTCACCCGTTCGGTTAAGGGTGCGGGCATGCAGGCGCTCAACTTCGGTTCTTCAAAGGCGCGCATGATTGATCCAAACGATGCGAGTCAGAAAGTAACCTTCAAAGATGTTGCGGGTGCGAAGGAGGCCAAGCGAGAACTTGAAGAAATTGTCGACTTTCTTAAGAACCCAAAGAAGTTTCTTGATATTGGCGCTGAGATTCCCAAGGGAGTCATGATGATGGGAGCACCAGGTACAGGAAAGACATTGCTCGCGCGTGCGGTAGCAGGTGAGGCAGGAGTACCGTTTTACTCTATCTCTGGTTCTGAGTTCGTTGAAATGTTCGTGGGTGTTGGTGCATCGCGTGTGCGCGACCTTTTTTCAATGGCTAAGAAGTCTGCTCCTTCAATTATTTTTGTCGATGAGATTGACGCGGTGGGACGTGTACGAGGTACGGGTGTTGGTGGCGGTAACGATGAACGTGAACAAACGCTCAACCAGATTCTCGTAGAGATGGATGGTTTTGAGCCAAATGCGAAAGTGATTGTGATGGCTGCAACTAATCGTCCTGATGTACTTGATCCAGCGCTCCTTCGACCAGGACGTTTTGACCGTCGTGTGACCATTGATCTTCCTGACCGCAAAGATCGGGAAGATATATTGAAGGTGCACGCTCGCAAGAAGCCACTTGCTGAAGATGTGAATCTTGAAATCTTGGCCCAACGAACTCCTGGCTTCTCAGGCGCTGACCTTTACTCACTCATGAACGAGGCCGCGATTCTCGCTGCTCGTGAAGGGCGAAAGACCGTTGCTCAATTTGATATGATCCGTTCGATTGAAAAAGTGATGCTTGGTCCAGAACGTAAAAGCCATGTGCTCTCGAAGCACGAAAAGCTTGTAACGGCGTACCACGAGGTTGGGCACGCGCTCGTTGCTTCAGTCCTTCCTCACGCTGACCCTGTGCAGAAGATTTCTATCATCTCTCGTGGGCGTGCAGCGGGGTACACCCTCAAGCTTCCAGACCAAGATCGTCGCATGCATACGAAGAAGGAATTCTTGGATGATATCGCAATGACACTTGGTGGATATGTGACTGAAGAAATGATTTTTGATGACCTTTCAACGGGTCCTTCAAATGACTTGCAAGTTGTTGCTAACCTCGCTCGCGACATGGTGACTAAATACGGTATGAGTGACAAGCTTGGACCAAATGCACTTGAGGGTACAGGTGGACGAATGATCGGAGGCGGTTACTCGGAAGATCGAGGTTACTCACCACAGGTTGCAAAAATGATTGACGATGAGGTAGCACGAATTATTGATGAAGGGATGGCCAAGGCTAAAGAAGCACTCACGACACACATTGATGCGCTTCATGCCATTTCAAAGAAACTTGCTGAAGTGGAAACACTTGAACGACCAGAATATGAAGCACTCTTGAAACAACACGGCGTCGAAATTAAAGATGCATTTAAAGCCAAGTATGGTCATGAAAAGGAAATTGGAGATCCAAGTAGTGTGATTGAGTAATGTTAAAAAAACACCGCCCCGAAAGGGGCGGTGTTTTTTTGAATTATCTTAGATGCTCAATGTTAACCACTAAACCGTCTTCCATGTGAATGATGCGGTTACAACCTAGGGCATATTCGCGTTCGTGAGTCACCATGACTACGGTCTGTCCGTAATCACGATTGAGCGCCGTGATAAGTTCTATGATTTGGGTACCAAAGGTTGTGTCGAGGTTGGCAGTTGGTTCGTCTGCAAAAAGAATCCGAGGTTTGCCAGCAATGGCTCTTGCTATAGCTGCGCGTTGTTGTTCACCACCTGATAGTTCGCTTGGCAGATTCAAGTACTTACCGACCATACCCACTTCATCAATCGACTGTCGTGCTTTTTGTTTGGCTCCTTCCCAGGTCAGTCCGCGCATCAGAAGGGGAATCATAACGTTTTCTTCAGTACTTAAGTCAGGAACGAGCGCGTAATCTTGGAACACATAGCCAAGTGTATTGAGTCGAAAAGCAGTACGTTCAACCTCATCAAATGACAAGACATCTTTGCCATCAATTATCAGTTCGCCCTCACTTGGTTCATCAAGTATCGAGAGTTGATACATGAGGGTTGATTTTCCTGCACCTGACTTTCCCATAATGGCGACAAATTCACCCTCTTCTATGGTGACATCAATACCTCTTAGTACATGGGTAACAAGGTCCCCACTTCCGAATCGTCTTTTAAGATTTTTCCCAATGATTATTGACATACTACTTTCGTCCTAAGATTGAGTTAAGGGTATTCTTTCTGACAATCATCCAGGCTGGTGCAAATCCAGCAATCAGTGTCACAATAAAGAGGACGACAAATCGAAGGAAGGTTTCCTCTGGTGGAGCCACCAAGATACCATCGCTGAAAGGGAACTTAATAGGATTTTTGTCAAAATATCCGATCAAGAACCCGTACGTTAGAAGCGCACCAAGTCCTGAACCAACAATTGCGTAAAAGGCTGCTTGGAGTACATAGGCTATTTCGATGGCAGTACACTCGACACCGATAGCCTTTAATATACCGATTTGGCGTTGTCGTGAGAGGGCATTAATGAATATGATGATAAAAATGGTGATAGAAGCAACCACGATGCCAATTGAACCAATAAATGTACCGAGAAGATTCATGGTGTTTTTGATGTCGGTGATAAATTTTGGTTTACCTTCTTCAAAGGTTTGAATCTTGGCGTATCTATCGAGTCCGCTTGTGACGAGAGCTTCTTTTACCTGATCTTCAGTACCAGCTGGAATCACACGAATAACAATTTGATCAGCGTTACGGTCGACGCGGTTAAAAATCCGGCGAAATTCTCTCTCGGGGATATAGGTATTAAGTGAGACCTCGTCAACTTTTGATTGGATGATTCCTTTGACGATAAATTCTTTTGAGGTATCTCCTGTGGTGAGACGGACTTTATCACCTGGCTTTACACCCTCGAGTGAGTCAAAAATATCACCAAATTGTTGCGCATACTCTTTGATATAGTATGCGCCAATAAGAATGTATCCCTCTTCGTTTGGGTCGAGGTATGCTCCTTCAATTATAGTGTTGCTGAGTCCTGACATTTTTTCTTCAGCAAGAGGATCAATACCAGTAATGCTGACTGTTGCGACATCGCGCTCGGCAGTGAGGTCGCGCCGTTCGGTGTAGTTGGCCTCAAGTGTAGCGCCACCTTTGTAGCGAACTGCATACGCATCGATTTCTGGATACGATTCAAGTTCTCGAACGATGGTTTCTGTCTCGATGATGGTATCTTCGCCATCCTTTTCGCTCAAAATAATATCACCAAGCGCTTCGGCTCGTACTGCACGCTCGGCACCAGTGATAAGTCCAACCAGTACACCAGAGACAGCAATGAGGTTGAGGAAAGTCAACATCATTACAAAAATGATCAGCGTCGTAGTCCATTTATTGGCACGTTGGACCTGACGAAAGCCAAGTAAGAATCCAATGCGAATGTTTCGCATAGCTATGGAGCGACGATGGTGTCGCCTTCGTTAAGACCAGTAATTGCTACGTAGCCATCATTTCCTTCGAGAGTGACAGAAATGGTGGTACTCGCCATAGTTTCACCGTTTTGTTTCAGAACTGAGTAGATATTGCCTTCTTTGCTAATAAATCGTTTGGGTACTCGAAGGGTGTTGGTGGTTTCGGAAATAATAATATCGATGTCAGCATTGAGTCCACTACGCATCCATAAAGGAATGGTATCTAAGGTCACGTATGCTTCGAAATACGAGACACCATCGATGATGGCTGGCTTGAGCGAGATAAAGCTAATTACACCAGTTACTCGTTCCCCATGTTTGGCGTCAAAAAGCATTTCAACCTTTTGTCCAATTGTTAATTTTCCGATATCGATTTCTGGAACACGAGCAGTGAGAGTGTATGCATTTTCAGCCATGATGGTTAGGATTGGTTCTGAAGTAGCGATTTCCCCAACACTAATATTGATATCAGTGACTGTACCGGCAAATGGCGCTCGGAGTACACGGTCGGCGATTTCGCTTTCGACACGAGCAAGGCGTGCTTCTGCTTGAACAATACTTGCATCAGCACGCACAAGCGCTTCACTTCTTGCGGGAGCGTTGTCATTTTGGGCGGTTGCTTTCGCAAGTATCAGATCTTGTTTTGCAAGTGCTATCGTAGCTTCGGCTTGAGTCTTGGCTAGTTCATAGGCGTTTTTGTAGGTAACGTACGCGCTTGAAGTCGTGTTGGGAACTTCTATGTACCAAGTGGTATTACTGTAACTTGAGTCAGCATCAAAGAGAATACGAAGGCCACAAGTACCTAGTGGGATTGGTTGTAGTGTGGAGGCACTGAAGTTACCTAACTCAAGACCAGAGAGACGATATGAATATCCAGAAACAGCGTTCGATTGATACATCTCTATCTTGTAGGTACCTTCATCATCACAGGTAAAGGTGCCAGAAACTTCAGGAGCAACTGCAGCTTCCCCCGCATCATTGGAGTATGCTGTCAGCCCAGCTGAGCGGAGTGCATCTTGAGCACGGGCGACTTTATTCGTCTCAACTTCAATGGTGGTTGCGAGTGCTTTTTCCTTCAGGGTGACAGCTTCTGAGGTGACGACTCTGGTTTCATCTTGTGGGCCCGCGAGAAGTTCAATTTTATCTGACTTAGCTTTAGTAAGGGCTGCAAGCGCTTCTTGGCGATCAGCAAGGAGCGCTTCTGAGCCGAGTGTTACTAAAATGTCACCAGCATCAACAGTGTCGCCAATTTCAACCAAGATTGATTCAACATATCCTGGAGCAGGAAAGGAAAGCTCAGCATCTTGTTTGGCTTCAGTCAGGCCAGAAACGGATACGAGCTGGCGGACAGAGCCAAAATCGACGACGGTAGTTACAATCACCGCGTCATTACCCCGGCCGACGCCGAGCATAAGGAGTATCATCGTCACGATCAACAAAGTGGCACTACCAATATAAAAAAATCGATGGCGTAGAAATCGCTTCATGCATGCTAAGTATAGCAATGGAATGTTACGAAAAACTGCACTCACGCACAGTTTTTAGACGATTTTGTTTTAGGGTGCTGATTTGGTATAGTTGCAGACACACCCGTTCTTAGCTCAGTTGGTTAGAGCGCAGAGCTTATACCTCTGTGGTCCCTGGTTCGAGTCCAGGAGAACGGACAAATTGTCACAGAAAATAGTTGCAGAATATAACTCGCAGGGTTATAAATGAATTAGCAAGGATCTTCACAAAATCCATCTCCAGCCCCCTTGCTAGTAAAGGAGTCCCCCATGATGATTTTCCATGGCATCGGTCCACCCAAAGCCATTCGACCTCATCACGGGAAGGGAGGTGATCCATTATCTAGCAGTCACCAGAGAGTGGTGTAGCTAGCCTCATCCGCTAGTTCATAATTTTGAGAGGTCGGAATCTCTCACCACCTTAACCGCGAGCATTTATGCTCGCGGTTTTTCAATGTTTTATAGAAAAACGGCGCCCAAAATGAGCGCCGTTTGATTTTTTTCCTTACAAAAGTTCGCAGGGAATATGCATATGTGAGACAGTTTCGCCGTCGACGGTCTTGATGGTGATTGGTGCCGCCACAAAGTCCTTGTCCTCGACGATGCCGAGCGCGATGTGTACATCGACTTCACAGTAGTTGGCTGGCACTACGTAGAGAATACGGTCTCGACCGAGATCGGGTGCGCGCACATCGTCGGGTACGAGCATGATATGCATCAGCGTGTCTGGCAGTTCTTTGTTGCCCGTATTGACGAAGTCGATGCAGGTAATGTTCGGAAAGCCAGGCAGGTCGTGAGCGTGAGCGTAAAGATAAGGGATAGTACTCGATTGAGCAAAACTTACTTCAAGGGTTGTCCGCATAAGAACTCCTCTATATTGGTGGGGAACAATTCCTGCGTTAAAATAAAACAAATATGATACTTTGTCAAATATTACAATGTAAGTAATGTTGGGTATTTAAAGGTACCTTATTCCATATGGAGCGCTTCTCCAATATGGTTGACTCGCTTCGCGATGAGAGGAAAGCGTTTGGAGAGGTCAGGATGTTGCTCAACAAGATGACGAGCTTCATTTCGAGCGGCTTCAACAAGTTTAATGTTTTTAATCGCTTCCATACCAAGATCAGAAAGGCCTGATTGTTTTGCGCCGTACAGTTCACCACTACCACGGAAGGTAAGGTCGTGTTCAGCAAGCTCGAAACCATTTTTAGCAGTCGAGAGAGCCTTTAGTCGTTCTTTCGTTTTTTCACTCTTACTCTCAGTCACTGCAAAACAGTATGGTTGATGTGTGCCACGAAGGACGCGACCGCGAAGCTGGTGGAGTTGAGAGAGTCCAAATCGTTCCGCCCCCTCAATGATAATGTTGGTGGCGTTTGGCACATTCACCCCGACTTCGACGACTGAGGTCGCGACCAGCACATCTATCTTGTGGGCGTAGAAGTCAGCCATAATCGAGTCTTTTTCTTTTGGTGTCATTTTGCCGTGAAGCGCGGCAATTCGACTCGATTGAAAAATCTCCTTTTTTAATCGAGCGGCTTCTGCGATGACGCTTTTTGAAAGTACCGCCATTTGTTTGTCCGGGTCTGGTTCGTCGATCCGCGGACAGATGACATATGCTTGGCGTCCTGCTTTCAATTCACCCCGTACATGTTCGTACATGTCATCGACTTGCGCAGGCGCTACAATTTTTGTAATGACCTGTTTACGACCCTTTGGCATTTCGTCGAGAAGTGAAATATCAAGGTCGCCGTAGATGGTGAGGGCAAGCGTTCGTGGGATTGGTGTCGCTGTCATGGAAAGTAGGTGTGGCATACGCACGTCCTTCTTAGCAAGTTTCTTTCGTTGGTTGGTACCAAATCGGTGTTGCTCGTCGATAATGACATACGCAAGATGTTTAAATTCGACACTTTTATATATGAGCGCATGTGTTCCGATGAGAATTGGTACTTCACCATTTTGCACCCATTTGAGGAGCTGTGCTTTTGAAATATTTGTTGGTTTGTCAGGATTTGTTTTTGAGGGAAACTTCTGACAACCACTTCCTGTGATGAGGCCAATCTGAATCGGGAGGTGTTTGAAGTATTCAATGAAACTTTCAAAATGTTGTTTGGCGAGAATTTCAGTCGGCGCCATATATGCGACTTGGAGATTTCCGAACTCTAATTTTTTGTTAAGGCCCTCAGGTGGGCGAGAGGTAGCAACTGCATATGCGGTTGTCGCAGCCACCGCTGTCTTACCACTTCCTACATCTCCCTCAAGAAGTCTCGACATCGCATGTGCGCCATTAAAGTCTGAGAGAATGGTGTCGATAGATTTTTCTTGCGCTAAGGTGAGTGGAAAGGGGAAGCGTTCAACAAAAGCATTGACATGTTCTTTGGTCGTTTTGAACGTGTATGCAGTTGCTGCACTCACAGCGGCTCGTTCCTGAGCCTTTCGTACTTGAATATAAAATACCTCTTCAAAAGCAAAACGTTTCCTGGCGCTTTCGGCGTGTTCAGCTTTCTTCGGCGAGTGAATCCATACAAGAGCTGTTTTAAGTTCTGGTAAGTTGTATTTCTTGATGATGTCAGCAGGAATTGGATCGCGAACGTCGTCGAGAATACCTTTTTCAAAACACTTTAGTACTGTGTGGTAGAACCATTTGCTCGTCACACCCTTGGTCTCACGGTAGACAGGATAGAGTGTATCATCGTACCCTTCAGTGTCTTTAAAAATCGAGTCGTGTCTGTCGATTGGGAGTGCATCAAGTGGTTCGACTTCGGGATTTGAGAGGTAGAGCTTTTTGTCACTGCCAGCTACTTTGCCAGCAAGCTTCACATACATGCCATTCTGGTACATTTTTGCGAGGTATGGTTGGTTGAACCACATCACTTGTATTTTGGCTGAACCATCCTCGATGTACCCTTCGGCAATCGGCATTTTACTCTTCCACGCTTTTCGGGTTTTAAGTCCAGAGAGTTGTCCGTATACGATAGCGTCTTGTCCTTTTACGAGACCACCGACAGACTGCACCTCGCTGATGTCTTCGTACCGAGCAGGGAGGTGATAGAGCAAGTCACTAACGGTTTCGATACCGAGTCGCTTGAGAGCTTTTTGGTGAATCACATCAATTCTGAAGTGTATCTGGAGTCGGTCGGTGAGTCGCATAAGGCTATTGTAGCAGTAAATGGCAGGGACAAATCTACGGACAAAACATTGACAAATATTAGATTAGTTATATTTTATTGTTCGTCGTATAGGCAATGTTAGTAGAGGAGGTTCTTTTGTATCCAAACCAAGGAAGTAGCAATCACCAGCACCAGACTGATTTAGCATTTTTGCAAGAGCAAATCAGCTTTACGGAAGATGGGACACGTCGTCTTTTCCGTATCAAGATTAACGGCAATGTGACGGGCTTTGTTGAAAAGCGCTACATTGGCAAAAAGCTAGTCAGCGAATTTGCGCTCGGTGGCGTTAACAATGGGGTAGATGAAAAAATGGCGAGGGACTGTTTCATCGCTGGTATCAAGCCTGTCCTTACTAAAAAGAACTTGGCAGTAGACCTTGATGTGCCGGTCCTTGTTGCGAGGCCTGAATTGAAAGCGGGAAGTAAATCCACCGTGAGGAAATCCTCGGCTCAAGTTACACCTAAGGCGGTTCCACAATCGCCAGCAAGGCAAGGTGGGGTAAAACCGATGACCCGGAGAGAGGGTCTCGCGCTCGCGGGTAATTTACTCAAAGGGGTTTGAAAACGCAACGATTTCAAATCGCCACAAAACGGCGGAAGTACCATCCTTCCGCCGTTTTTTCTTGCTTGGTAAATAACGTATACTGTAGGTTCTTAAATATTTATCATGACATCACCAAAATCATCACCAAAGAAAGCCTACAATCAAGCGAGAGAGCATCGCGGAAGGTCTCGAAGTGAAACGAAGAGTTCTTCCGTGACCGAGCGAGTGCAGAGTGTCCCACGTCGCGATTACAATAAGCTCGCGCTCGCGCTTCATAAGAAGATGCACGGAAAGCTCGAAATAAAGAGTAAGGGCGCTCTTAAAACGATAGATGATTGGAGTACGATGTATACGCCAGGTGTCGGCGCAGTATCACTCCATCTTTCAAAGAAACCACAAGATGCGCGCGAGTACACTATCAAGCGTAATACCGTCGCGGTGGTGAGTGACGGCTCGGCGGTATTGGGACTTGGGAATCTGGGCCCTCTTGGGGCGCTTCCAGTAATGGAGGGTAAATGCGCTATTTTTAAGGAGATGGCAAACGTCGACGCATTTCCAATTGTGCTCGATACGCAAGACCCAGAGGAAGTTATTCGGGTGGTAAAAGCAATTGCACCTGGTTTTGGCGGAATTAACCTTGAAGATATTTCTGCCCCGAACTGTTTTTATATCGAAAATCGTCTCAAGGCCGAGCTCTCAATCCCTGTAATGCATGACGATCAGCACGGTACCGCAATTGTCGTGACTGCGGGACTCATTAATGCAGCCAAGGTGGTGAAGAAAAAATTTGAAACACTTAAGGTGGTAATTGTTGGGGCAGGTGCAGCTGGTCGCGCGATTGCTTTGCTTCTTATGAAGGCGGGAATTACCGATGTAATTGTGACTGACTCAAAAGGTACCCTGGTTGTTGGTCGACAAGCACTTGATGGCTATAAACGAGAACTTGCTCAGATGACTAATCCACGAAAAGTCGAAGGCGATCTCATGCAGGCCGTCGAGGGAGCAGATGTAATTGTTGGTGTGTCTGGTCCCGGTTCGATTGCTCCTGCACATATTGAGAAAATGGCGTCCCAAGGAGTTGTCTTCGCGCTCGCTAACCCGATTCCAGAAATAATGCCGACTGATGCGAAGCGCGCTGGCGCTTCGATTGTGGCAACTGGTCGGTCTGATTTTCCTAATCAGGTCAATAACTCTCTCGCATTTCCGGGTATTTTCCGAGGCGCTCTTGATAATGCTGTTACAGAAATTACCGATGACATGAAACTCGAAGCAGCCAAGAAAATCGCCTCACTCATCAAAAAGCCGACAGCTGACATGGTCATACCGTCGGTCATGACGCCCAATCTAGTGAAGACAGTGGCAAGCGTGATTAGGTCAAAGAAGAAGTAGACTTAGGTAAGTAGTTGCTTTCCTTCGAGACGATTCTTTTTCGCAGTAACCGCAGTTTGGTAAAAGAAGACAGTTAAGAAAACACAACCTTGGACAAATACAATTGTTCCGCCCGTTGCAATGTTGAAGTAGTAACTTGAATATGCCCCAACGAGTGAGCTGACGACACTAATGGTAATCGCAATCTTTAGCATGCTTGGGAAACGCTTGGTAAGCAAAAATGCAGTTGAACCAGGGGTGATAAGCATAGCTATTACCAGAATGATACCAACGGTCTGAATTGAGCCCGTGATAGTAATCGCTAAAAGTGAAAGAAAGGCGTAGTGAATGAATCCAACAGGTAGGCCAAGTGCCCGGGCATGGGTGGGGTCAAAGCAGAACACCAAGAAAGTTCGTCTAAATACCAGCACTACCAAAGACACAAGCGCTAGAATACTAAAGGTATACCAAGCGTCATTATCTGAGATACCAAGCACTTCACCGAAGAGTACGTGGGTGAGGTCAACCGAGCTGATGATTTTTGAAATCAACATCAGACCGAGTGCGAAAAGTGTTGTGAAAACAATACCCATGATGGCGTCCTCCTTAATTTTCGTGTTGTTTTTGATGAACCCAATTAATGTCACTGCCAACATCGCAAAGACAAATGCGCCGAGTCCAAAGGGAATACCAATCATGTAGGCGAGCACAACACCAGGAAGCACCGCGTGAGAGATAGCGTCACCAAGGAGCGACCAACCTTTGAGAACTAAGAAGCAAGATAATATTGCACATGCTACTCCAACGATGGTTGATACAAGTACTGCCTTAAACATAAATGCGTACTGCAAGGGTTCTAAAAGAAAAGCTAAGATGTCCATATTAGTTGAACGTTACGTGATTGAGAGCACCATCAAAAGTCTTTTCCACTAGTTCTCTTCGAAAGACTTCTTTGGTTGGTCCAAAGCCAATAATTGTCGATTTAACAAGCGCAACATGGTCGCAGGTATCGGGAAGCGACAGAAGGTCATGGGTTGCCAAGATAATTGTCTTGCCACTTTCTTTTAGAGTAATAAGCAGTGCAATGAGTGATTTTTCGGTGGTGGCATCGAGCCCTGCAAATGGTTCGTCGAGCAAAAGAATGTCTGCTCCCTGAGCGAGCGCTCGCGCAACAAACACTCGCTTCTTCTGACCACCTGACAACTCGCCGATTTGACGATCTTTGAAGTTGGTCATGTTTACACGCTCAAGCGCTTCTTTAACAGCGTCGTGATCAACCGTCGAGGCCATTTTGAAAATATTCTGTGTACCGATACGACCCATCATTACTACTTCGTACACAGAGACAGGGAAGTCCCAATCAACTAGTTCGCTCTGGGGCACATATGCTACGTGGCCATGTTTTTGCGCTGTCTTGGGGTCATCGCCACAAATTTTTATCGTCCCAGTATCAGGGGTGACAAGACCCATGATGGCTTTGAAGAGGGTAGACTTTCCAGCCCCGTTCATACCAATGACGCCAGTAAAAGAGTGGTATGGAATCTGGATGGAGGCTTGTGCAAGTGCGAGATTGTTGCCGTAGCGAACATTGACATCGCGGAGTTCAATAGCAATATCATTCATAGATTAAGATTGAGTGAGGCCAGTAATGATGGTGTTAGCAGTATGTTTGAGAAGCTTAAGGTAGGTGGAAGCGGGACCACTTTCGTCAGAGAGCGAATCCACAAAGAGGACTCCGCCGAGTTTTGCGCCAGTGGCCGCTACCACTTCTTGCTGAATGCGTGGTTCGACGGTACTTTCACAGAAAACAGCAGGAATCTGCTTTTCTTTTACAACCTCAATAATTTTTGCCACCTGCTGTGGTGAACCCTGTGACTCAGAGTTGATAGCCCAGAGGTATGCTTCGGTGAGGCCGTAGTCAGTGGTGAGATATGAGAACGCTCCTTCGCACGTCACCAGTACGCGATTGTTTTCTGGAAGCTGGCTAAGAGCCTCTTCAAGTTGCTTGTCGACAGCGCGGATTTCATTGGAGTATGCTTCCGCACGCTCGGCAAAGTATGCCGCGTGTTCAGGCGCTTGCTCTGTAAGTGCTTTGCGAATATTTTCTACATAGATAAGCCCTTGCTCTGGTGACATCCACGCGTGTGGGTTTGGCTTGCCAGCATATGCATCTTCGGCAATGTATTGCACCGCAACACCTTCACTCACGCGAATAACAGGCACGTTGGGGATACTTGCACGGAGCTTTTCAGTCCATACCTCGAGATTCATGCCATTTTCAAACATGACGTCTGCCTTTGATGCCTGCACAAGATCATCAGGTGTTGGTTGGTAGCCATGAATCTCTGCTCCTGGCTTGGTGAGGGAAATGGACTCCACCTTGTCACCACCAACCTCACCAACCATGTCGGCAATAATGGTAAAGGTGCTGAGAGCTACAAGTTTTTCTTCGGCAATAGGTTCGGTGCTTGGTACCTCAGGTTGTTGTTCAAAATGAATGTAGACAAGTACTGCAAAGATAAAAGTAGTAATAATAAATAATAAGTATTTTTTCATAAGGTTTTAGTGAATGATTGGTGACCCGTGGGGGTCTTCAGTTGGGTGATTAAGAAATGCGTCAAGGTGTTCAATCGCTTTGTCGCTAAAAGCATGTTCGAGTCGTTCTGCTTCGGCATGTATCAGTTCTTTGGGTAGATGGAGGGTTTGGTGGAGAAATACCTCTATAAGTCTATGTTTATAGGTCATCTTCTTCCCGAGAGCCACCCCAGCCTTCGTGAGAGAGATTGTAGAGTAGGGTTCTGAAACCGTTAGTCCATCGTTCGTCAGGTCTTTTATTCGTTCAGAGACGGTAGACTTACTCAACTGCAATCGTTTGGCTATTTGTATGACACCGGGAGCTTCACCTCTTTCCTGCAATAAATAAATTGCTCGAACATAGTCTTCGCGAGTAGCGGAGACCTTCTTCTTGGATGACTGCAAAGTTCGCATACACGAACAATATAGCAAAACAGGTTCGTCTTCGCAAGGGAGGGAGCTGGTACCTTTACTTATATATGATGTCGCGGTACCGTACTCTTTGGAAGGTCTTTTCATTAGAGACTGTATTAATCAATGGAGGTCTGATTGGATACGAAAACAAGCAACTCAATTTCGCTCACATTCGCCACCTACTTTGTGGTTTTGCACATACTCAGTATTGTTGGTGTTTGGTATGCATTTGTATTTCCAAATCTCAGCATTGTCATTGGAGCAGTGTTTTTCTTTTTTCTCTATCACCTATCAATCACGATCGGTGCACATCGGTACTTTACTCACGGCGCGTTTGAAACGATGCTTGGAGTTGCGTACATCCTCGGGATACTCTTTGCGGGCGCTTTTCAAGGTCCGCTTGATCGTTGGGTGGGGAAGCATTTGCAACATCATGAATATGAGGACATGCCAGGTCTCGACCCGCACACGCCGAGAGATGGATTTTTCCACTCACACATGGGGTGGTTTTTCAAAAAAACCAACTTTGCACCACCACTTCCTAAGTACGTCACGCGCTTTTATAAAGCGGGTAATGCAAACAAGGTTATCTTGTGGCAAAGCAAACACTACATATGGCTCACCGTGGTGATGGCGCTCGTGGTACCAGTTTCTGTTGGCTGGTTGCTCGGCGACGTTATCGGCGGCTTCCTGATTATGGTGTGTACGCGCTTGGTAGTGCAGTATCACGCAACGTGGGTGGTAAACTCAGTTGGCCATACTATTGGTGAACGAGGCGATAACCTCGCTACTAACTTCGGTCGCCTGCTGTACTTACCACTGGCTGCTATCTTCACTGTCGGTGAAGCCTGGCACGCCAATCACCACCGTTCCTCGGCGCATTGGCGTCTTGGTCGCAAATGGTATGAGATTGATCCAGGTGCCTACACTATCTGGATACTCTCCAAGCTCGGTCTTGTCTATAACCTGCAGGCCCCCGCCGATCGTGTGCGAGTCCCGCAGACTAAGTCTGGATAGATAGTCAAACTACAAAACGCCACGAGTTTACTCGTGGCGTTTTTTTATTCGCGGAGACGAGAGGACTTTCGGTCATTACATGACCAGTATCCCAATTGGCTAGATTGATGCGCTCCGCTTTCAATCTGGCTCAATCGGGTTTCGAATCCTTCCGCAACATGCTCCAAGCATGTTGCTTCGTCTTCGCTTAAGAAAATAACCACCTGACGATGGTATTTTCAACAAGCGGAGACGAGAGGATTCGAACCTCCGAGGGCTTTTAGACCCTACCTCGTTAGCAGTGAGGCGCTTTCGGCCACTCAGCCACGTCTCCAAACAATACGAATATTGTGTTCGCTAGAATAGCATAATC
>JAGOON010000013.1 GCA_017992505.1 Minisyncoccota bacterium
AAAAATGGCCGTCAGTACAGCAACCTCGGTTCTGCATGCTACTGAAGTGTTGGCTGGGTTCGACACTGTCGTATTCGACCAAGGAGGCATTACCGATGTTGCTCAAAAAAGATTTGTCATCAAACGCGCAGGCAAGTACTTAGTGAGTGCTTTCTGGACTGCAAAAAATCTTGATATTGGAGAGAGTGCAGAAGCTATTGTTTATAAAAACGGCTCAACTCAAGTTTTAATAGCGAAGACACATTCAGCAACAACGAATCAACGAGTTACTGCAGGAGGTGCTCAGGTGGTTGAGTTACAAGCAGGTGATTATCTCACTATGGTGATTCAGCAGTTTGAGGGAGCGACGCAAGTAAGTAGTACCAACGAGGGAGAAAGAATCGAAATGAGTGTCACGGAAGTCGGTCGAGTACAAAACACAGGGGGATCATCACTGTTCACTGATGGTGGAAGTAACAGTTACCTCACCGACACAGCGGACAACCTACTCATTGGTACAACGACAAATTCGGTAAACGCAAAATTTGTTCTTCGACAACAAAATGCGTTTGACATCATAAACATCTTCGATGGATCAACCGAAGTCTTTTCCATTCTAGATGGTGGCAACGTCGGCATCGGCACCACCTCACCATATGCCAAACTCTCAGTGAACGGAAACATAGCGCTCACTGGTGGCATCTACGACAGCGGTGCTTCACTCGGCACAAACGGCATGGTACTCCTCAGTACAGGCACAGGAGTTGACTGGGTAGCAACCTCTTCTCTTGGTATCACAGGAGGAGGTGGCCTCACTACTAGTGACATTGATACATCATCTGAACTCGCCGCTATACTCGGTGATGAAACTGGTACTGCGGGTGCAGTGGTCTTCTCAACCTCACCAACCTTTACCGGTACGGTGAACGCCGCAGCTGCGACCCTTTCATCCACCCTCACCCTAAGTGGCTCCGCAGCCAACATCGCTCTCGGTTCCAACTACCTCTCTGGTGATGGTGGTGATGAAGGTATTTATGTCGACGCGACTGGAAGGATTGGTATCGGTACGACGACACCTTATAGAGCATTGGAACTACATAGTGCTGTTTCTGGCTCGGCTGTCGTACGTCTTGATGAACCAAACCCCCGCTACGAATGGCGTGAAAGTGATGCTTCATCCAACAACAAACTCTGGCGAGCAGAAGCGAACGGCTCAGTGTGGTCAATCGCCGTCCAAAACGATGCTTTGACACAAACTAACCCTGTACTCTCCATCGGTCGTTCAGGCTCAACACCAGGTAACATTTATACTGCAGACGTACGACTTGGTTTGAATGACTCAACCCCTGATTTTAGATTAGAGGCTACTGGTACTGTTGGTAGTGGCTACTTTGGTGTCACCAACAGCACAGACGGAGATATTTTCATTATTAATGGTAGTGGTAATGTTGGGATTGGAACAACAACTCCTTCTCAAAAGTTGCAAGTATTTGGAAATATTCGTGTGGGCACTAGTGGTAGTAACGGATGTTTGGAAGACTTCGGAGGAGGACTCATTGCTGGTACCTGTAGTTCTGATGAAAACTTGAAGGAAAATATTGTACCAATTGCAGAAGATGGACGAAGTTATCTTGAAAGTCTCACTGCGCTCACACCAGTAACGTATAACTGGAACGAAGAAGCATCTGAGTTATACAGTAAGGACGTAACCGTTGAGAATCTTGGTCTTATCGCGCAAGATGTAGAGGAGCAATTTCCAGAACTCGTCACACTAAATGATGAAGGGTATCATCAAGTTGATTTTCGTGCATTTCCGTTTTACATCATTGAAGCGATTAAGGAATTGTGGATTAAAGTGCAAGGACACGATGAACGACTCGGCGAGCTTGAGGACGAAAACGAATACTTGAGAGAACGAATTGAGACAATTGAAAATGAACTCAACGTTAATACCTCACCACCACCTGATCTGGAACCAGTCCTCGAGGAAGGTCCTATTGATCCCGAAGGGGATGCTCCTTCAGATGAACCTGACCCTGTCGAACCCGAGGTGCCTTTAGTACCTGAAGCTTCGGAATAGCAAAATAGCGCGACTGAATGTCGCGCTATTTTTATTTAAGAAGCAACAATGTTTTATGGTCGTCTCATTTCTTAAAAAATAAGCGCATCATATTCCAGGCTTACGTTCCCGTGCTCTGAATACAAAATCCCTCAGCTTCTTACTTTTTTGTAATTCTGAAAATATTATTTTAGCGTCGCGGTCTGTATGAACCGCGACTTTTTGAATACTTTGCCCAGAAATAAGAAGTTCAAATCCACCACTAGTGTAACTTGCGGTGACGTAACGTATCTGTGAGCTCTTCTTGTTACTACGAATCTCACCTGGAGCAATCATTTTGATTCCGGGAATTCGCTTGAGTTCATGTACCACTTGTTCTGCGGTTTCAGTGAGAGAGGAATGTTCCCGTCCGCGAGGTTTTGCCATAGGTCCAGTGTACGGCAAAAAGTTGAGATAAGAAAAGGCCCGAAACGTAAAACGTTTCGGGCCAAAGATTTAGCAGGTGTGAAAGTACTCGCCATTCATACACGCAAAGCAACAATCAGAAGGTTCGACACCATGTTCGAGGATAACCGATTGGAATCCTTCCATTGAAAGGAATTCCAAAGAGTCAGCCTCAATATCGGCGCACATTTGTGCATTCGTCATGTTGGCCGCCAAGAGCAACTCGCGCTTGGCAGTGTTGATGCCGTAGTAGCACTGGCCGGTTACGGGCGGAGCCGCAATACGCCAATGGACTTCGGTGGCACCGCGTTCGCGCAAACTGTGCGAGATACCACGACTGGTTGTGCCCCGGACGAGTGAATCGTCGATGAGTACAATTCGCTTGCCTTCAATGTTTTGGGTATCGAAAGCAAATTTGTCGGTGACGGCTCGCTTGCGTTTTGCTTGGCCGGCCAAGATGAATGTTCGACCGGTGTTGTGTCTCCTTACGATAAGGTCTCGATTGAGACTTCCTCGTTTGTTCGCATCAGCAAACCCGAGTGCAGCGCAATTGCTACTATCGGGAACGCCCGCAATCACATCAGCTTCGACAGGATGTTCGAGAGCGAGTCTGCGACCAAACGCTTCACGAATGGATGCAGTATGTACCCCGAAGATTTCACTCGTCGGGAAGCTAAAGTACACCCACTCAAAACTGCAGTGGCGACGAGGAGTATTTCCAAAAACCGCTACCTCAACACCGTCTTTTGTGAAGGTCAGCACAGTACCAGCATCTACCTCCTTGTAGTCAAAGACACCGATAGCATCGAGAGCACAGGTTTCTGAAGCAACGACATACCCGTCTTGGTACTTACCCCAATAGAGTGGACGGTTTCCTGATGGGTCACGAACAGCGACGAGTTTTCCTGGAAGAGTTAGAACAGCCGAGCAGGTACCCTCCATCTTTCCGAGTGCTTGGATGATGCTTTGTTCCAGTGCAACGGTTCGATGTTCACGGAGCATCAATCGCAGAAAACGTTCGGTATCAGATTTGGTGAGAAAAGGTGTTCCAAGAAGCTCGGTTGCTTCAAGCGATTCGATGTTGGTGAAGTTGCCGTTATGCGCAATTGCGATGGGTGAATTGTCGACGGTAAAAAAAATCGGTTGGATATTTTCAACGCCTGCAGAGTTTGGTGCTGTCGCATAGCGATTGTGACCAATCGCTTGGTCTCCTTTGAGTCCCATAAGGACCGCTTCAGGAATATCGTTAGCGACCGTACCAAGGCCTCGATGTTGGTGATAGACAGTATCTTCAAGTGAGAAGATGCCTGCCGCTTGCTGGCCTCGATTTTGTAGACTGTGTAGCATGGCTCGCACAACGAGTGCTGCATCTGTTACGTTGATAGCTCCAGCGACTCCACACATAGTAGTTCCCCTTCTTTCAATGGACTTCCGCCGACAACTCTACTCCCGCAGTCTTTCATATGCAATAGGTAAGAGAAAGGGGCTGAAAAAATTTCAGCCCCTTGGGAGGTCATTTGGTTTTTATGGAGTTTAACGGTCCGATGGTGATGGTCAGAATCAGAATGGTAATAACGATGCCAACCATCATCAGTCCAGCGAGAACCGCGTTGTAGTTGATGGCGATTTCACCGACAAGAAACGCTGCCTCATAGCAGACAGCTGCGACGAGCCAGAGTTTCTTTGGTAGAATTACCCATAAAAAGAAAGCGAGAAATACAAGTTCGACGAGAATTGCTCGGCCGAAAGAAACATCGGTCACGCTCGCAATAAGCCCAAAGAAGGCGCCGATGAGTGAAAAAATGGTCAGTTGTAGAAAAATCTCTTTAATGGTTGCATCAGTGCCGGCTTTGAAAGTGGGTACATGCATTGGCTGTAGCCATATGGCGGTGCAGTAATCGAGCACCAAGAGGGCAATTACCAGAATGGGAAGACTGAACCAGCTCATCCACTCGGGCACAACAAAAGAAATTTCTTCCATGACATCTCTCCTCATAATGTATTATGTACGTCCAACTACGATTAAACGCTCTTCTAAGATATTGTCAATAAAAAAGCCCAACTGCATCATTCCCTCAAGAGAGAGTGATGCAGTTGGGCGAACTTATTTGGTATCAGTCATCGTGATGCAAAACGATTTGTTCGGATTCGAGTTCGACGCGGTAACGTGACTCACCGTCCCAGCCGTGTTTCTTGAGAAGGTTTGACCTTATTTTCAAAAAAATACCAAGTATTTTCCAAATAAGGAAGAAACTACTAAGATAAGTAACCGTGGCCATAAAAATGATTACTGAACGATCTGAGTGCTTTTGCAGTTGTTCGAAATACGTTAGTAAAATGTAGGTGACTCCTAACAACCAAATCATTAAAAAGAAAGGTGATAAAAGGAGCAATCCCCTTATCAGCTCTACTCGTTGCCAGTCTTTACTGGGAATACTGATGATCGTGGTTTTGGTGATCCTTGCTGGGACTGTTTCGGTTTCAATACGAAGAACGGCCATGTAACACTCCTATGTGTGGAAGGCGGGAAACTTTTCAGATAGTATAATATTTTTATGAAAAGTCAATAAAAGAGGGTTTAGTGGGGCAAATAAGGGGTGGGCGTTAGCCCGCCCCTTATTTGCTAAGAATCATTGACTTTTCTTGGTATTTTGCTATTCTCATCGGGTTCCACCTTTTGTCGCACGTTCGTCCCTACTATCTAATTTGGACGAACAACTCAACAAAATAAAGGACTGAGAGCTCCTCCTAAGGCCGGCCGTTACCTGTCTTTGGAAGGGGCTCTCAATCAACCGCCACTGTGAGCGGGACTTTCTGTATTTCAGGAAGCCACTCTATGCGGTTTATTAGAAATTAAAGGTAATTATGTCTCGATCACTCTATAAAGGACCATACGTAGACGAAAAGCTCCTCAAAAAGATCGCCGGAAAAAAACCCGGAGAGAGTGCCGTCATTAAAACATGGGCTCGTCGCTCGGTAATCGCACCAGAAATGGTCGGATTCACTTTCGGCGTTCACAACGGTAAAGATCACATCGACGTGCTCGTTGCAGAAGAAATGGTAGGGCACAAGCTCGGTGAATTCTCACCAACCAAGAAGTTCTGGCGACACGGAGGTAAGATGCAGAAAGAACTCGACCAGAAGAAAAAGGCTGCTGAAATCACTGCTGCAAAGGCTGCCAAGACCGCTACTACTACAGCACCTAAGAAGAAATAATCTATATGAAAGCAATTCTCAAAGATTATCGTCAGTCACCACGTAAGGTTCGTCTCCTCGCAGACCTCGTCCGTGGCAAGAAAGTATCTGATGCACTTGCGACACTTAAGTTTGTCGACAAGCGAGCAGCTGGTCCATTTGCCAAAGTTATTGCTTCAGCAATTGCTAATGCAAAGCAAACTGGTGCCGATGAAACGAAGCTCTTTATCAAGGCAGTTACTGTCGATAAAGCTGCTACCCTCAAGCGATCAATGCCACGTGCCCGTGGTTCTGCATCGCGCATTAACAAGCGTAACAGCCACATCTCAGTTGAGTTGGGCGTGAAATAATCATATGACACACGTAGCTCACCCATTTGTGCAACGCATCGGTGTCAACCGCGACTGGCGTAGTCGTTGGTTCACCACTGATCCAAAAAAGTTTCGCGAATATCTTCGCGTAGACGCTGCGCTCCGTAAACACCTCAAGACTCGTCTTAAGGGGATGGCGGTTGATGCAATTGAAATTGAACGGAGCGACAAAGAAATTCGCCTCATTATCAAGACTGCAAAACCAGGCCTTATCATCGGTCGTAGTGGAGATGGTATCACTGCTCTCAAGAAGGAGCTTGATCTCTTCCTCCGTTCGCAAAAGATGTCAGTTAAGCTTGGTCTCAAGATTGATATTGAAGAAATTCGTTCACCAGAATCATCTGCTCGTATTGTCGGTCAAATGATCGCTGAAGGTCTCGAAAAGCGCATGACATTCCGTCGTGTGATGAAGCAGACCGCTGAAAAGGTAATGGCCAATCGTGATGTTCAAGGTGTGCGTATGTCGCTCGCTGGACGTCTCGGTGGTGCTGATATGGCTCGTCGTGAAGAACTCAAGAAAGGTCGTGTACCACTTCAGACACTCCGTGCTGACATCGACTTTGCTCGCGTGGAAGCAAATCTTCCATACGGTGTGATTGGTATCAAGGTATGGATCTACCGTGGAGAAGTATTCGCTGACCGAACATCTGGTAACAAGGAGACTTCGTCACCACGTTCACAGGCAGGAACACGAGCCCCACGTACTAATCGCCCAACTAAATAACCGCGTATGTTGTTTCCTAAGAAAGTAAAACACCGAAAATGGCAGACCAACCGCATTAGTGCAGAGCGCCGTCAGCGCCCTGATACCCGCGGTGTCACTGTTGCATACGGTGAGTACGGGCTCATGGCCACAAGCGGTTCACGCGTAAAATCAAACCAAATCGAAGCTGCTCGTCGTGTTATCTCACGAACTACTGGTAAGGCTGGTCGAGTATGGATTCGTATCTTCCCAGATCGTCCTATTACTAAGAAGGCAGCAGAAGTACCTATGGGTAAAGGTAAGGGTGATCCAGATCACTTTGTGTTCGAGGTAAAGCCTGAGCGAATCCTCTTTGAGGTAAGTGGTGTTCCAGAAGAAATTGCTAAAGAAGCATTTCGTAAGGCCACTGCAAAACTTCCATTAAAAGCTAAGTTCGTGCGTCGTGAAGACACACGTGCCAAATAATTTCCTCTCGTATGACAAACATGCAAGATCTTCGTAAGAAGTCTGACGCTGAGCTCGCACAAACAGTGCAAGACTCACGTAAGGCTATCCAGGACGAACGCTTCAAGGATACATTCAGTCGCAAGCCGGCTACTATCCAAAAGGCTAAGAAGGAGGTGGCACGTGCGCTCACAGAGCTCTCTGCTCGTCGCCGTAATAACGAAACCAAATAGTATGAGTACCTCCAATACAGGAAACGGTCGCGTGCTCCGCGGGAAGGTTGTCTCTTCAAAGATGACCGACACCATTACGGTAGCAGTAGAGCGATACGTAAAACACCCAAAGTACAAGAAGTTCCTCCGCCGCACAAAGAAGTACCTCGTCCATGACGCTGGGAACACTGCCAAGGTAGGAGAAGTGGTCGACATCAAAGAAGTTCGCCCGATGTCAAAGCGTAAAACCTTTGCCCTCGTAACTACAAAATAAGCGTATGATCCAACCACAAACAATCGTAAAGATTACCGATAACTCGGGAGGAAAGATCGGACGAGTATTCAAAGTACTTGGCGGCTCGAAGAAGCGCTATGCCGAACTTGGAGAGATGGTCGTGCTTGCAGTCCAGACTGCAGAGCCACGCAAGTCAATCAAAAAGAAAGATGTCGTGTACGGAGTGGTGGTGCGTCAGCGCAAGCCATTCCGTCGCAAGGACGGTTCATACGTAAGCTTTGACGACAACGCCGTTGTGATTATCGACAAAGTGAAGAAAGAACCAAAGGCGAACCGCGTGTTTGGTCCAATCCCACGTGAAATCGCCGAAGCTGGTTATCAGAAAATTGTGTCACTTGCCCCAGAGGTAGTGTAAGCAACTAACGAAATCAATCGTATGAAAATCAAGCAAGGAGATACCGTCAAGGTAATCGCTGGAAAAGATAAGGGAAAGACAGGAACTATCCTTTCTACGCTCAAAACAACTGATCAAGTTGTTATCGAAGGGATTAATGTTGCAAAGCGTCACCAAAAGAACAAGCGAACTCGTTCACAAGGACAAATTATTGAAAAGAGCATGCCGATTCACGTTTCAAACGTAGCGCTCATGGAGGGTGACAAGACCGTTCGTGCTGGCTACATGATGGAAGGGGAAGGAAAAGATATGAAGAAGGTTCGTATCTCACGTGCTAGTGGTAAGAAAATTTAACTAACAGAGTATGGAATCAGTACAGGCTCGCCTAAAGAGCGCTTACCCAGCGCTCAAGGATACCTTCGGGTATAAAAATCCTCACCAAGCACCAACTATCGAAAAGGTAGTAGTGTCAGTAGGAACAGGACGTATCGACGATAAGGCAAAGATTGCTCTTATCCAAGACCGTCTTGCAAAAATCACCGGTCAAAAGGCTTCACCACGTCCAGCGAAGCAATCAATCGCCTCATTCAAGCTTCGTGAAGGAGAAATCATCGGCTACCAAGTAACGCTCCGAGGGGCTCGAAAGATCCACTTCCTCGACAAACTCATTCACTTGGCGTTGCCACAGACTCGCGACTTTCGTGGTCTCAAGGTAACTTCAATTGATGAAATGGGTAACTACACTCTTGGTATCAAAGAAAATACTATTTTCCCAGAAACTGCAGATGAAGAAATCAAGGATGTCTTCGGTATGTCAATTACATTCGTAACAACAGCCAAGAGTAAGGCTGAGTGTGAAGCATTGCTTCGTCACATCGGGCTACCCCTTCATAAGCCAACTACTGAGTAATCAGGGGAGGGTTGCAGGACATTAAAAATCCGCTCATATTGAGCGGATTTTTAATGTCCTGCAACATCTTGACAAGATTTGAAATAAGGGTACCGTAGTGTGAGTTTGTTCAACAAAAGGGGATTCTTATGAACGTAGCTTCAGCTTCCATCCAAGGTTCGGTGGTTGCACTGCAAAGTGTTATTATCGAAGAAGTCATACATATGAGCACCTTCCCGCCGTGCAGTAGTGACCATGCGGTCAGATCACATGGTTGTGGATGGTCGGCTGATGGAATCATGATCTGGAATCCAGACAAGATTCAACTCGTTCCAGCTACTGGTCAAGTTAGCGGTATGGTCGAAGCGTTTGCTGACCAACCCACTCTTAATGCCATTGTGCTACATTTTGTACACGAAAAACTCGAAGTGGCGCCGGAGCGTTGGTGGGGCAAACGCATTTTCTTCCCTGCCACCACCTACGTCATGAGTAACTGGCGACCGTTCATTTTGACGCTCAATGTTTCCGAAACTGGAGAGCGGACAGTATTGCCAGCTATGTTTGGCGACAGTCTCAGAGAAAAGGCATTTGTCGCACTGTATAACTCATAACTTTATCGCCGTCACATTCTGTGACGGCGATTTTACTTTGTGTTACGCTGTCTGTGGGTGTTTTTACGAGGTGTAGATATGGTTGAAATTACACTACTCATAGTTCCTGAGGATTCTGAGACCCTTGTCTCGGGTAAGGAGATGAAAGAACAAGCCCTAAAGACAGGTCTGCAGATGATAAGTGAAGAGGAATTGGTTTTATTGCAAGCACAGAGCGCCAGTGTCTGTATTGTTCCATATCTTTCTAGTAATGGGCAGACTCGTTTTGTGCTTCTCGAGACCCTTGCCGGTCGGATTAATCTCCGATCGGTGGAGATAGGATCGGATGCTGGTTGGTCCCCGAAATACCCTTGGCTTTTCAAACATTAAAAAAACGGCCTGCATCTAAATAGTGCAGGCCGTATTTGAATTAGGTGATATCTAGATGATGTTTGATATCACTCCATTCATCTTCATCGATATTTTCCTTGTACCCAGGAGGTATCTTTCCAGTTAATGCCGCTGCTATGTATGCTGGCATGTTGAGAATATTTTCGACAGCCTCACAGACTGAAAGGAGTCGATAGATTGGAATAGTCCGGTCTTGGCCTGATGTTGCATACCATTCCGTCAGCGCCCGGTCAGCATCATGACCTCGTATTGAATGGTACTGCTTGTGAAAATGTCCAAGCTCTTTCGAGAGGGTGTCTAGTTCTTCATTGGTAAGAGAGTGTCCTGCTCGTCCCAACAAATAGAGTCCATGATAACGTCGTTGCATAAACGCTAGCAGTGATTCATCAGCTTCTTGTGTGCGGTGGAGCAGGGTAGGTAAATTCCTGCTATGCTATTCAAACTTATATCAATATTTATTCATTTTGTCAATATTAATATATACCTTTAATTTAAGGGTATCCTGTTAAAATACATTGATTTATAAGATTTTTGTGTTATAAATACTTAAGAAATGGGAGGCTTATGATGGAAAACGTTGTTCTTAGAGATAATTTTTTCGTTAGTATCTTCAATCTTTTAAATTTCAGCTTTTCTCGAAAATACACCCAAAAAACAAAGATAATTGGACGTTCTTTGATCAAAAAAATCACCAATGCCTCTGTTCGCGGTTACACGCAGCATTTTGAAAGCGAAGT
This sequence comes from Minisyncoccota bacterium, assembly GCA_017992505.1. GTDB lineage: Bacteria > Patescibacteriota > Minisyncoccia > Phycocordibacterales > UBA918 > OLB19. The sequence continues at coordinate 10,664 of JAGOON010000013.1, forward strand.
CCCTTGCTTTCTTGTCAGGACTTGTCGAGGTGATGTGGCGATCGAGGTTTCTGTATTGGTGTACTCTCGGTATCAGCTTGGTGCCGAAGTTTTGATCCGATACCAGATTGGTCGCTTTGATAGCGACATCTTTGCTTGGATTATTAAAGGTTGAAGAAAGACCTCGCAAGCTTTGCTCGCGAGGTCTTTTCTATTGCAATTTAAAGGAATTCTGGTATTGTAGCGGACGTAACGAGTGGTATGAGACCCACCGTGGAAGGCAGTCATCCCTTTGGATTAAGCCGGATTTATTACGGGGCACGTCACTATATTCTAGGTGATACGGCCTCACCTCAATAATCAAACACAAATGGCACGAAAGGCATTGATTGTACGTTCTGAACGTACACCAAAGTTCAAATCGCGTGTTGTCCGTCGTTGTAAGCTTTGCGGCCGAAAGCACGGATACCTGCGTGACTTCGATATGTGTCGAATTTGCTTCCGCGAACTCGCACACGAAGGTCTTATTCCAGGCGTAAGAAAATCATCATGGTAGGCGATACAATTGGCGATTTCATTATCCGCCTCAAAAACGCTGGCGCGGTGCAGAAGGCTACGGTTTCAGTACCATACTCAAAGCTCCGTCACAGTGTGGCAAAGAAGCTTGTTGATGCTGGGTACCTCGCATCAGCAACTGAACACGGCAAGCGTGTGCAAGACAAGACCCTTGAAGTAACGCTTAAATACGAAGGCGGTTCTCACAAGATCCGAGGCGTAAAGCGTATCTCTAAGCCAGGTCGTCGTCTGTACACTAAAGTCGCAGATATCCATCAAGTTAAGTTTGGACAAGGTCACATGATCCTCTCTACTCCAGCTGGCATTCTCACGAATGATGAAGCAAAAGAGAAGAAGGTTGGCGGTGAGCAGTTGTTCATCATCTGGTAAGCGTATGTCTCGATTAGGAAAACAACCACTTACTATTCCAACTGGCGTTACTATTGCGATCGCTGATGGAGTACTTGAAGTGAAGGGGCCAAAGGCAACTTTGTCTCGACCCGTTCGAAACGATGTTACCTTCTCTATTGAAGGTGACGTTCTCACCCTTACACCAGGTAAGACCGAACTAGCAACAGCACTCTGGGGTACCTACGCTGCGCATGTGCGCAATATGGTCAAGGGTGTGACTGAAGGATTTGAAAAGATTCTTGAAATTGAAGGAGTAGGATACCGTGCGGAAGTGAAAGGTAAGGACATTTCAATGAACCTTGGTTTCTCACACCCCGTTATTCTTGCGATTCCAGAAGGAATAACCGCAGAAATCGTAAAGAACGTGATTACACTCAAGGGGTCAGACCTCGAAGAGCTCAATCAGTTTGCAGCGAACGTTCGAAAGGTGAAGAAGCCAGAACCATACAAGGGTAAGGGTATTCGTTACCGAGGAGAACACATTATCCGCAAGCAAGGCAAGAAGGCCTCATAATCGTAATCACTGTATATGGAAAAGACACAATACAAGAACCACATGCGTGAAATGCGACACAAGCGTCTTCGCGCCAAGATTGTTGGCTCAGCGACACGTCCACGACTTGCGGTATTTCGAAGTAATAGCTTCATTTACGCACAGCTCATTGACGATGCTTCAGCCAAGACCATCGCCGCTGCTGATTCTCGCAAAGAAAAAGTAGGTACCGGTGTAGAAAAGGCGAAGGCAGTAGGTGCAGCCATTGCTAAGAAGGCAATTGCTGCCAATATCACTGAAGTTGTATTCGACCGTGGTGGTAACCGTTATCAGGGAAGTATCGCAGCACTTGCTGATGCAGCTCGAGAAGCGGGACTTAAATTCTAATTAATTATGTCAGAAACAAAACAGCAGGAAGCTACAACTGACGTTTCGTCAGAAGCAGTAGTACCAGAGGTGGTCACTACAACCGATGCACCAGCTGGTGAAACTGCGACTCGTCGTCCACAACGTGGTGGAGACCGTCGCGGAGGAAGCGCAGGCGGACGCAATGAACGTCGCCCACGTCGCCAAGCTCCTCGTGATCGTGTTCGTCCAGAGTTTGACCAAAAGATTATCAGTATCCGTCGCGTTACTCGCGTTATGGCTGGAGGTCGTCGTTTCAGTTTCTCTGTTGCGATGGTCATCGGTGATAAGAAGGGTAAGGTGGGTGTTGGTATCGGCAAGGCCGGTGATACACAACTTGCGATTGAAAAAGCTGTTCGTGATGCCAAGCGCAACATGATCACTGTTCCGATGAACAAAGATAGTCACATCCCACACGATGTTCATATTAAGTACGCATCAAGCGAAGTGATGATTCAACCAGCACCAGGTCGTGGACTTGTGGCCGGTTCATCTGTTCGTACGGTACTTGAAATGGGTGGTGTAAAGGATGTTACTGCAAAGATCTTTTCTCGCTCAAAAAACAAACTTAACAATGCACGCGCTGCTGTCGAGGCGCTCAAGCAACTAAAGAAGGCGTAATATGCAGCTTCATGAATTAAGACCGCTTACCCCCAAGAAAACCGCAAAAAGGATTGGACGTGGTGGAAAGCGAGGAAAGATGTCAGGTCGCGGACATAAGGGTCAGACTGCGCGTGCTGGTAATAGCACCCGTTCTGAAATGCTTGAATTCATCAAGAAGATCCCGAAGCTCCGTGGACACGGTAAGAACCGAGCAAAGACAGTAAACGAAGAGCGAGTCATCGCTGTTGCGGTGAACCTTTCTAAGCTTGAGGTGGCTTTTGAAAACGGTGCTACCGTTTCACCAAAGTCACTTGTGGCCGCGGGTGTTATTAGTACTGTTCGCCGTAAGGCTCCAGTTGTCAAGATTCTTGGTACAGGTGAAATCACTAAGAAAATCAACGTAGAGGGTTGTCAGATCTCGCAGTCAGCGAAAGAAAAAGTAGAAAAAGCTGGCGGAAGCGTGAAATAGACGGTAGCATTACGCCTATATGCAGACTTTTCTTCACAAACTCAAGATAATCTTTACTGAACGAACTATCCGAAATCGAGTCCTTTTTGTCTTGGGCGCGCTCGTTGTGTTCCGTCTACTTGCTGCAATTCCAATTCCTGGAGTTGACCAAGCAGTACTCGAACAATTCTTCGCAAACAATCAATTCCTTGGCCTCCTCAACATCTTCTCAGGTGGCGGGCTCGCGAACCTTTCTATTGTGATGCTTGGTGTTGGTCCGTTTATTACGGCTTCCATCATCATGCAGCTCATGACTGTGATGTCACCTCAACTCAAGAGTATGTATTCTGAAGAGGGGGAAGCTGGTCGCGCGAAATTTACTCAATGGAGTCGTATGCTCACATTACCACTAGCTATCTTGCAGGGCTTTGGATTCCTTACACTTCTCCAAAGTCAGGGAGTTATCGCTGGTCTCACGACCTTTGACTTCATCGTAAACATCATCCTCATTGTGGCTGGTTCAGTGCTTCTTATGTGGATTGGTGAGCTTGCGACAGAGTATGGTATTGGAAACGGTGTCTCTATCATCATCTTTGCTGGTATTGTCGCTAGCTTCCCATCAACCATCGGTCAGCTTGCGTACACGTACGATCCAGCCCAACTTCCGCTCTACATCGGATTTGTCCTTGTCGCGATTGGTATCGTCTTCTCAGTGGTCTTTATGACCGAAGCAGAGCGACCGGTACCTGTCACGTACGCTAAACAAAGTCGTGGCGGTAAGACTTACGGGGGAAGTACTTCATACCTCCCACTTCGTCTCAATCAGGCTGGTGTAATTCCAATTATCTTTGCGCTCTCGATTATTCTCTTCCCGCAAATGGTGTTGAACATTCTTTCAGCCTTCAATCTGCCATGGGTTCCACACGCAAATGAAGTAGTAACAGGATTCCTTAACAATCAAGTCGCGTACGGTCTCACTTACTTCGTCTTGGTATTTCTTTTCACTTTCTTCTACACTGCAGTAACCTTTGATCCAGATGCAATGGCAAAGAATCTCCAACGAAACGGAGCGTTTATCGCTGGTATTCGTCCAGGTGCAAGCACTGCGGAGTACCTCGGTAACGTGGTAACTCGTCTCACCCTTGTGGGCGCAGTCTTCCTCGGTTTTGTCGCGGTGCTTCCAGTTGGGATGCAAATTCTCACTGGTGTCGCAGCGCTCGCTATTGGTGGTACCGCCGTCCTCATTGTGGTGAATGTGGTCCTTGACCTCCTTCGTCGCCTTGATGCTCAAGTGTCACTCCGAGAATACTAAGTAGACGGACCAAATCATTAAATCTACTCCGCTCACTACGAAAAAAGACCCTCGCTGGACCCCTTGTCCCACTTGGGTCTTTTTTCTTGTCTGCCTCGTATCTTCAATAATTTAATCCGTCTCCAATCCCTTTGCGCTACTAATACTGATTCTTGAATGAGTATCCAAGTGGTACCGCACTGTGCTGAGGTTCCCACGTATCGGAGTCAAGCCACTCTCGATACATATCAAAGACAGTGATAGCCACCGTTTGGGGGTCATGGCGTGAGGTATCGATAACGAGATCAAAGTGACGACTACTGTATGGATCGACACCATAGAGCGCACGGAAGCGTCCTTGCTCATCATTCATACGTTCGCGTACTTGGCGAGCTACATCGGGAAGTGAAGTCCCACCTTCGCCAGCAGCACTTCGCTTCTTATTATTAACTGCATCTTTAAAAATACGTGCAGTGGCAACCTCGAGGTCGAGGTCGAGATAGACCTTGAATGATTCAGGAATCCAGTAAAAACCGAGACGAGAATCGATGACAATATCTTTTGCATTACGAAGAGAGCGAAGTTCTTCGTCCACTTTGTCATCAAGGTCATGTTCGTCTGAAGCACGACGATTGTATTCCTCAAGACTCATACCCTCACGAGCAAGTACGCGCCTCACCATGTCACCAGAAGAGTGGCGGGTGTAGCCGAGTAGTTCAGCAACTCGGTCAGCGGTTGAAGATTTTCCACTCCCTGGCTTGCCCGAAATGGTGATAATGTGTTTTCGTTTCATGTCTCCACAAGAATACCACATTCTTGCGTGGGGCCTCAAAAGTTGGTACTCTCGTGGCACATGGACTATACAACCAAATTCAAAAGCATCGTGTTTATGGGAAAAATTTCCTCAGGGAAAGGCACTCAGGCTGATAATGTAATCAGTGCTTTTGGAGGAACTGTTTACTCAAACGGTGACAAAATGCGCAACACCGCCACACTCCCTACCCCTTTTGGTGAAAAGATGAAAGAGACTTACGAAGGTGGGTATCTTATGCCAGAATGGGTTGCTTCATATTGGATGACACATGCGCTCGTATCGGAGTTTCCTGACAGCACTATTGTGTTTGAGGGGGTAGCCAAAAAACCAAATGAAGCAGATCTTTTTGATGAAATCCATCATTGGATTCATCGCCCCTATGTCGTGTTTCATTTGGAAATCAGTGATGACGAAGTTCGTAGGCGAAGTATGGCACGTGCTCGAGATACGCTCGATTCCCAGACAGTAATCATTGAAAAGCGACTTGAGGAGTACCACACCTACACAGCGAAGTCGATAGAATTCTTCCGTACAAAAGGTACACTAATTGATATCGACGGCAACCTCACGCCAGAAGAAGTGAAGCAACAAATTTTTAATTATCTTATTTCGTAACCAATGAAAGCACTCACCGTTATTTTTGTCGGTCCACAAGGAAGTGGAAAAGGAACCCAAATCGAAAAGCTCGATAAGGTGATGGTTGAACGTGACCCTGTCCGCCGAGTGGTTGATATCCAGACTGGTCGTCGTTTCCGGTCTTTGGCTGCGAAGAGTGAAACTTTCGCTGAAAAAAAAGTTGCACGCACGCTCGATACAGGCGTGCTCCAGCCTGATTTCCTTACACATATTATGTGGGGCGAAGCGATGCTTGATCAACTCGACTCGAAGAGCCACCTCCTTATTGATGGCTTTCCTCGCACGGTAACCCAGGCCCATGTACTTGATGATGCATTTACATTCTTTGAACGAAACAATATCCACGTGATTAACC
>JAGOON010000050.1 GCA_017992505.1 Minisyncoccota bacterium
CAACGCGTTCTCTGTGCTCCAAGCTACCGCAGCGACGTTAGGCCTCGCCATACTTCTTTGGTCAGTCGGTCTCCCGTCACTCCGCTTCGCGGAAGCTGCGAACGTCACTTCTTACAGTGACACACTCTCAGATTCAGCACCCAGCGTTGCTTCTGATCACACGATCGAGTTTACAACTCCCACGGGAGTAACAGCCGGTCAAACAATTGTTATTACATTCCCAGATAGTGCGTCTGACTTCAATCTCGCAGGGATTGGAGCAGAAGACATTGACCTTGCATCAACAACCGGAGATTATTCTCTTCAAAATGGTGCAGCATCAAACCAAATCTGGGGCGTTTCGACAAGTACTTTCTCTATCACTCTCACGAGTGGTACGGCAGTACTTTCACCAAACGCCACTGTAACAATTGAAATTGGTTCGAACGCACTCTTCGGTGGAGGTACACAGACTCAAATTGTGAACCCAGCCATTGGTTCATATCCGATTAACCTTTCAGTAGGTAACGGAGCTGACACTGGTGAAACTCGTGTCGCCATTCTGAGTACCGTTGATGTAACTGCTTCGGTAGATACACTCTTTACCTTCTCGGTTGGAGGACTACCAGGAGGTTCATCAGTAAGTGGTACAACAACCACTGGTGCAACACAAGCCAACGAGATACCTTTTGGGCAGCTCGAAGCTGATGTTGCGAGTACAGCTGCTCAGAGTCTTACGGTTATAACAAACGCCCGCAACGGCTTTGTGGTGACAGTAGAAACTGATCAACAACTTTCGTCAACAAATGGTGCTGATATTGATGGATTCAGAAACGGAAACTACGACACTGTCGATGTTCCGTGGGAAGGTCCAACACCGAGTCTTGCTGACGAAGATACGTGGGGTCACTGGGGTTTAACCTCAGATGACACCGACTACTTCGCATCAGGAAGCTACGTATCAGCCTCAACGACACCAGTTGAAATCTTCGCTCACGACGGTCCGATTGACGGAACTATCCTCGGTGAAGGTACGGTTAATGTAGGATATACTGTTGAAATCAGTGGCCTGCAGGAAGCTGCAGAAGACTATCAGGCAGTGCTTACATACATTGCCACTCCAGTATTCTAGCCGAATACTGACTCTAAGCTTGGAGTTAACAAAACAAAAAACCCTATCTCCCACCACGAGACGGGTTTTTTGTTTGTCGCCTTCGGCGACAATGTGTACAGCCTAAAAAACCCTTGCGATACATTGCTATACTTAATGATATGAAAAAGAACTCGTTCATAAAGGGAGTGGCATTTTTTATGTTAGTAGCCTTTTCTTTTGAGGCAAATGCGGCGTCTCTCTATATGGACCCCGCCTTTTCTTCAATTGGGCGCGGAGATGCGGTTGCAGTTTCGGTGCGACTTGATACCAATGAAGAAGAGGAGGAATGTATCAATGCTGTTGACGGTGTCATTCGTTATTCCGAAGACTTGGCACTCATTGATATTTCAACTGGCGATTCAATTTTTAGTGTTTGGGTGGAGCCACCAAAAATTAATAAAGAAGAACATACTGTCACCTTTGCTGGCGGTCTCCCAAACGGCTATTGTGGGCGTGTACAAGGTGATCCTCGCCTTACCAATAACATAGTGAAGCTTATCTTCCGCTCCCCAGGCTTTTCTATCGGAGCCAGTGATTCTTCAGGAACAACAAGCGCCAAAATTGAGTTTGCGCCTGAAACAACTGCCTATCTCAATGATGGCTTTGGCACCAAGGCTGAACTTGCTCTCTATGGCGCGAACATTGATCTTTCGGATACACCTGGTGCCACCATTGAGGATCCTTGGCGTGAAGCGGTTGTGACCGACACAATTCCTCCATCTCAGTTTAGTATTCAAATAGAACGCGATACGAAAGCCTTCAATGGTGATTACTTCATTGTTTTCAATAGCGTCGACAAGCAAACTGGTATCGACCAGTATCAAGTTATGGAAGAGCCACTCTCTAAGTTTTGGGACTTTGACTGGGGGCGAGCAGATGCGCCATGGATTACTGCACGCAGTCCATACGTGCTTGAAGACCAATCACTTAATAGCACCATTCGTGTAAAGGCCATCGACAAGGCGGGCAATGAATATATTGCAACACTTGTTCCATCTGAAGATATGCGAGGTCTCTCACCGGAAAGCCTCATCCTTTTTGTTGGCTTTGGTTTGTTTGGTCTTATACTCCTCACCATACTCATTGTCGCTGGACGAGCGTTATGGAAGCGACGTAAAGAAAAGAGATTATTAGAAAAAAAGGAGGAAGTTAATGATGAATCACATGACTAACACGCGCACTTTATTAGTCACTTTTAAGTTCGTATTTTTCCTCGGGCTACTCGTGGCTGGTTTTAACCTTTCGTTGGCGTTTGCGCAAGCAGCGACCTTGTCGCTTTCTCCAGGAACAGGCGTCTATGCAACAGGAGCAACTTTTACGGTGCGAGTTAATGTAAATTCTTCAGGAACTTCAATCAATGCTGCTGAAGGGACACTCAGCTTCAATCCAAGTGAACTTGCAGTGACCAGTGTTAGTCGTGGAAGTTCGATCTTCAGCCTCTGGGTAGCAGAACCCTCATTTTCAAATAGCGCTGGAACCGTGAGCTTCAGTGGAGGCTCACCCGCTGGCTATACTGGAAGTTCTGGAAATATTATGACCGTCACCTTCCGTGCAAAAGGTTCGGGAGCTACAAAAGTAAATTTTAGCAGTGGCTCAGTGCTCGCGAACGACGGCTCAGGCACAAATGTCCTTACCTCAATGAATGGCGGAACCTTCACTATAAATGCAGCGGCTCCAACTCCAGAGGCTGAAGAGGTGGTCGTCGAATACGTCGCACCAGCCAACACTCCAGCCGCACCGAAAATAACTTCTTCAACCCACACCGAAGCAAATGCTTGGCATACTAGTAAGGAGGCAGTACTCAACTGGGAACTTCCTGGAGGTATCACAGCGGTCCGTACACTTCTCGATGACCGTGCTTCAAGTGTGCCAACAAAAGTCTATGATACTCCGATTCGCACGATCACTCTTTCTGACCTCGACGAAGGCGTTTCTTATTTCCATGTTCAATTCAAGAATGCGGATGGCTGGGGCAAGGTATCACACTATAGGTTAGCTATCGACAGCGAAAAACCGATTACTATCAATATTTCAAAGCCAGAGGGCTTCGATATAAATAACCCAGAGCAGCAACTCATTGTTGACGTGACCGATGAGACTTCTGAGGTAAAGCGTTTTAAGGTGCAGGTTGATGATGGTGAAGCGTTTGAATTTATAAAGGAAAATGCGTCGAGTACCATCAAACTTCCTTCGCTTGGTTCAGGCTATCATACGGTTGTCATTGAAGCTTTTGATGAGGCTGGTAACAGTATCATTGGCAATTACTCATTTGAAGTGAAATCATTTGAAAAACCAATTTTTATTGAATATCCAACTGAAATCAACGAGCAGGTGATTCCTGTCATTAAAGGAACAACACGCGGGAATGCAACAGTTGAAATTAAACTTGAAAAAATTGGTACTGAACCAACTACTTACGAAGTAAAGAGTGACGGGGAAGGAAACTTCACCTTTATCCCAGAGGGCCGCTTCTCAACTGGTGTATACGAACTCACAGCACGAGCAACAGATGAGTACGGAGCACAAAGTCTCGACTCTGATACGATTCGTATTGCTGTACAAGAACCAGGATTCATTCGAATTGGCTCGTTTCTTGTAAGTGTACTTTCTGTGATTATCCCGCTTATTCTTCTCACAGTCCTCACTATCGTTGGAGGTTGGTATCTTGTGCTGTATTTCCGTCGCTTCCGCAAAAAGATTCGTGTTGAATCAATTGAAGCGCTCGACATTCTTCGTCGCGAATTTGGATCACTCCAGACAGAGCTTCGACACCAGGAGTCACTCATGGCTGAATCAAGGAAGACTAAGAAACTTACAAAAGCCGAATCAGAAATGATTGAGATTCTTGACCGCGCACTTAAGACATCACAGAAAAATGTTGAAAAAGAAATTCTTGACGTCACTCAATTGACAAGCGGAAATAAATAAACATCTATGACCAGCTTCCTTTCCCGATTGCCCGAAACACAAAAAAGGATAGTCCTCATTGGTAGTGCTTTGATTCTACTTACTACTTTTGTCTATGCGGTTGCTGAGTACAAGCTCAATAG
>JAGOON010000014.1 GCA_017992505.1 Minisyncoccota bacterium
AGTAGCGACGCTTCAAACTTCTTGTATCTGGTCACTTCCGCCACAATCTGCTCTTTTACAGACAACTCATTCACCTCAACTTTATCTACCAAGGCTTGTAGTTGTTTGATTAGTTCTGTTTCAGATATATAGCCACACTTGCAGTTCTTATCCCTCGCCTTGGTACATCCATAGTAGACATGAGCATTAACTTTGCCATTCTTCAGCTTCTTATATTTCTCATCAGCACTAATACCAGAACCACATAATCCACAAGCCATTAACTTAGTGAACGCGAACTCCTTCTCTTGTCTGGTCTTTAGCTCGTTACCTTTTAGCTGGGACTGAACCATTTCAAACAACTCTTTTGAGATAAGTGGTTCGTGTTTGCCTTTGTACCAGTTACCAGAGTTTTTTGGATACTCAAACTCACCATGGTAGAAATTATTTTCAAGTAGCTTATAGATATTACCCAGACTCAAGTGTTTCTTTCCACAAGCAGTTCGGAAATTTAAATCATGTCTCAGCCAGTGATACACCTTTCTACCACTCCATCTCTCATACGCTACCTTCTCAAATATCTTCTTCACGGTATCACCTCGCTCAGGGTCGATATAACACTCACACTTTCTATCGTTACGAATCTCTTTAAGATACCCTGTCGGAGCCGGAGCTGGCCATAGACCCATCTCAACTCGTGTCTTTAGTCCTCGCTTCACATTGATACTCTTATTGTCGTTCTCAAGTTTGGCTTGAGAACAGAGAATCATTAGGAGGAACTTTTCATTTGGAGAGTTTTTGAAATGTTGTCCATAAGTGCGTATTTCCATGAGAAGCTTCTGATCCATTAGGTCAACGATACTTCCTAAGTCACCAGCGTTACGAGAAAGTCTGTCTGGTGCCCAAGTGAGAATACCGTTAAACTTCCCACGCCGTACATCTTCAAGAATTTCTTTGTATACAGGTCGTTGTCCAGACTCTTTAGCGGAATGTGACTCTCGTCGTATTTCAGCTACTTCTAATCCATCACGTTCAGCTAACTCCAACATTTCTTTTACCTGTGAATCAATTGAAAGAACTTGTCTTTCTTCTGATTCGGTTGATTTGCGAGCGTATAGTACATACCTAATCTTTTCAGGTATGAGTATTTGCTCGGTTTTTATGCGGGCTGATGTATATGTTTCCATCATTAATTGATGACAGAACCGCACGAGATGCATAGCTATGCAGACTAATGGAAACGTCACATACTCGCTTCATGGCTTAGCAAAAGACTATTTCAGCGATATAGTAGTGCGAAGTAGCGTAAAGTACGCTATGATGTTCGATACAAATCAGACCTAACCCGACAGCTTTTGCTGGCGGTATGGTCGCAAATACCGTCCAAAGTAAACAACTCCTAATCAGAGCTACTTTGGACGGTCATATCAGGAAACTGGTATGGGCATTGCCTCACGGGGCGTGTCGGCCTGGTTAGGAGCTTTTTGCTATCTGACCGACCACTCTAAATCCGTCCAAATATATGAATACAAAAGAATCCCCGTTTGGGGAGGAGTTTAAGGTATTGATACAAGAACGTATCAAGCACTTTTGGGGTTATGGCAATCTCAATGCTCCATACTGGTTTATCGGTATGGAAGAGGGCTATAACGCCGAGACTGAAGATTTATACAAACGCTTTAAAGCAAGCGAGGGAAAACAAATCTGTGATGTTGCCGATTTAAAAATAGATGCTGGTTCATACAGTCTGTTTGCTGAGGGTGCTCCACTGAATCGCACTTATCGCAGACTGATTCAAATGATGTTATATGCAGAAACGAAAAAGCATCCCGATACGGAAGCTCTTCGTGACTTTCAAATTACCAAACTTGGTCGCAGTGATTCAAACAACGCCATTCTTGAACTAATGCCGTTACCCTCGAAGTCTATTGACCCGAAAGATTGGCTGTATGCCGAAACAGGAATAGAGGGACTAAGTTCTCGCAAAGACTATCTTGAAACATACAAGGATGAACGAATCCAAGCGTTACGCACACTCATCGAACAATACAAACCGAAGTACGTTATTTGCTACTCACTCTCATATCAAGAGGATTGGCACAAGCTCACGGACAAGTCGTTTATCGAAGTGAATCCACGCCGTCTTTACCTTGCCAAAGATAATGGAACAACTATTGCTATTACACCCCACTCAGTCGCCCAAGGACTATCCAATCGGGTCTGGGAGGGGCTCATCGAGGAGCTTTTCATTTAGTTGCATAAGTTCTTCAGGCACATATGGTTGACCCTCTTCTTTGAGTGCTTTCTTTGCTTCGTACTCCTTCACGCCATACCCCTCAAGCCCCACAATCTCAATCTTAGTCACGGGGACAAACGGGCGCCACATATTCTTGTCTCTTGGTTTGATGTATTCCTTTTTATGGTTATCAAGCCAATACTGGATAGCTCGAAAGCTCCCACCGTTGATATGAGAAATCAGCTTGCTTTCAGCAAGGTCGTTGATGGAATGAACACCTGATTGAAGTGCTGTGTCCATTCTCGCCTTGAAGTCGGGATCCTCGGAACACCATCGGTAGACGGTGTTCCGAGAAAGTCCGACCTTTTCGCAAGCGAGAGATACGTTCGGCACTCGTTCCAGTTGTTCAAGAAATTTGTCTTCTTTATACTTCTTTTTCATTTCTTAATACTCTGGCTTTGAGACCGGTTTCAGCTTCAAAGCGTTTAATGGTGAGGTCACAGAAGCTTGGTTCTATCTCAACGGCATACACTCGGCGACCGAGTCTCTGAGCGGCTATCAAGTTGCTTCCTGAGCCGTTGAAGCTATCAAGGATGATGTCACCTGCTTTAGAACAGCGACGTATCGCTTTCTCGTATAACGCTGGTGGTTTCATCGTTGAGTGCTCGTAGTCTTTAGAAGACAAACGAGGTTCAGGCCAGATGGTGAAGAAGTCGTGGACTTGTTGGAGGAGTTCGTTACCTGTGGTCATGTCGGCATTGAGGACTTCATTCAGCTTCGTTACACCTTTAACCAGTGGTGGATTTCCACGTACACCATAGGTACACGGCTCATAGCACTTATTGAACGCTACGCTCGGTACGGGATTTTGGGAGTTCTTGAGCCACAAGCAGACACGTTTGTTGGTGATGCTGAGCTCACGATACAGAGTCTGGATAAGCCAGATGTATGTTTCGTCTGACCAGTAGAAGACGTGAGCGTCGGGTTCAGTCACAGTGAGAGCGGCTTCCATGCTCGACTTGAGAAATACTTTGTATTCCTCGTCGGTCTTGCTGTCGTTTACCATACCGCCATAGGCTTGCTTGCCACCAATGCCTTTGTTGTAGTCAATGGAGATGTTGTATATGGGGTCGCTCATAATCATGGATGCTCGTTCGTCGCCGAAGAGTCGTGAGAGGGTTTCTGACTTAGTGGAGTCTCCGCAGATTAAGCGGTTGTTACCAAGATGAATGATATCTCCGAGCTTGGTCTTAGCAATTTTTATTGCCTTAAGCTCCTTCTCAACGTCAAACTCTTTCTTTAGCTCTTTGTTCCAGATGTCGTCTAGCTCTTTCTGGTCAAAGCCTAGATCTATGAGCAAATCCATTTCAAAGCCTTTAAGGAGGTCGAAATCCCACTCGCCGTGAATGGCATTGCTTCCAATCATGTATCGTTCCGCTTCTTCGTCACTGAGCTTGCGGTTGGGTACGCGGACGTCCACCATCGTGTCTCCTTGTCCCATGAGTTGGAGTACTTTCATTCTTTGGTGTCCTGCGAGGATGGTGCCGTCTAGGTCAATCGCTGCGATTTCGACCAAGCCATAGTTCTCCAAGCTTTTCTTCAAACGCTCAGCTTGTTCTTTGCTAATCTTTCGAGGTGACTTCTTGTGTGGCAACAGTGAGTCTACTTTTCGGGACTCGGTGTGCCAGACTAATTGTTCTGTGTGCATAGTATTTGCTTATTGAATTAAACAAACGAAAAAGGGCCCACGCACGCCAACAATGGTTGGTTTTGTGCGTGGGCCCACATTTAAGCTGGTTACCCGCTTCGCTTCGTTTGTATTTCCACTATACACGAATGCAAAAAGAGTGCTTTTAGCGAATCTCAACCCAGAGCCCCAGTTGAGATTTCCTGTGGATAGCAATCAAATAGGCTATTTGTCTACATGCATAACATGGAAGATTGAAAATAGAAATATATTGCTCTTACGTCGTGAGCTTGATTGAATGGAGTGGTGGAATTAAGCAGTGTTGAGATTATGGTCGCACGGATCTCTTGTAATTCATCAATCCTCGTTTGTGTTGAAGGGCGGTTTCTCTTTCTGTTTTTGAAAGACTCTTATCTGACAATTTGGTCTTAACATCACCAATTTTTACACGAGTCTTAAATCCTGGAGCTAAACTTTTTTTACCTATAACAAGTCCAAGATGTTCAGCTGTTTGAGAAATATGTCTCACTTTTAACTTAGGTGGTTTTTTGTGCACCTCAAGATTAATGCCATTCTTATCATTCTCAATAATTGAAAACGCCGTCTCTTTAATGGCCTCAACATCAATTATAGTTGCATTCTTTATAGAAATACCGACATCATCAACAAATATGACCATCTTGGGAGATAGGTGGGGAAAATTCTTCAGCAGGACCCTATTAAGCTTTACAAAAATCTCGTAAGTTGCCCACAATGCAAGACGAGGTGATGTGGGGAAACCTCGTGCAAGCGAGTAATCAGAAAGTGGCTCGTTCTTGGAACCAAGAGGTACGCAAGTAATATCAACTAATACTTTAATGATCTCAGGAGAACACCCTGCCTTTCCAAAAAATCTAGCTACTCGGCTAGGTGAAATCGACTCGAAGAATCGTGTTATATCGAGAGATATTATCGTCGTATTTTTACCATTACAAAGCACCTCTGCCGCTTGGATATGACTTTTCTTTGAAACTGAACCGTAAAATATCCCTGGCACTTTCTTGTCTAAAGTTAATTTGAGGGCTGCGTTCAGTCTCCTGTTTGTGATATTTAAACTCGATCCTGGTTTTACAAAACGGACGTATTTTTTCTTTATAGGATTTGATTCTGTAGGATGGTCGCTCCATTCAAGGTGAGCATTTTCACTAAGAAAATGTAAATCTTTTGAAGTAACCTGCTTCTTAAGTGTTTTATTTTTTGTCTTTACAGTTTTTGCTGCATTTAAAAAACGCAGCAGATCTTTCTCTGTACGTAAGTTTAATTTTGGGTGTTTGTGTGTGTATTGTTTGCCCATATACGCTAAGAGGCGGTTACGCCCCGAATGCGATATGCAGAACCACTTCGATTAGCTCTCGAAAGAACTGAACCAAAAGGAACTGACATACCACAATGAGAAATTTTCTCACTGGTTTGTAATACCGCCTCACTGTGTGCAACGCTTGAAATAAGAATCATCTGACTTTTTAAATCATACATACCGATACAAGAAATTAAACCGTGAAGCTCTTTTAACAGAGGACCACAATAGAAAAATCTGTAAGGCACAACTACTCGTTCTGAGTAGCGTTACACCAGGACGAGTAGTTGCCCTTGCAGGTTTCTACTGTAGCCTCTGGATGGTCAATCTCTTTAAAGACTGATGTTTCCTGTTCAATGTCGTGATGGACCGGTCAGCCATGCTGGCTGTCTTATCTACACAACTGCCACGTCGAGCAAACGGCGTGCCTGAACAAACATAATCCCCATGCACCGAATAAGACTAGGGATCGTTGAGCAAAAGCTCGATAACAGGACGATTGATTGAAACTTATTTCACTCTATTTCAAGGTGCTATGTGACAATTATATCACGTGGTTACACAATGCAACAAAAAGTGTCACTTTTGTCACTTTTTTGAGCACGAGACCCGTCGATTTATGAATCTTAGGAGTAGCGAAACGGTCAAGCCCTGCTTGACCGTTCAGGGTTCTTGCCCGAGACCGCCCGCTTTTTGAAAATGGCACCGTTAGGTGCCATTTTTTGTACTACACTTTCTCACTACAATTCACCATCCATTTGATACCGAACTTGTCGGTGAGCGAACCGAAGTAGTCGCCCCAGAACATATCTTGAAGTGGCATTTCAACTTCCCCTCCCTCCGCCAAGCTCGCGAAAATCTCTTCGCTCTGTGCGCGAGTATCAACGAGAAGATTGATGAAGGCGTTGTTGCCTTGCACAACAGTGAAGCCCATTGATTCAGGAGCATCAGTTCCCATGAGTTTGAAGTTATCAAAAATCGGGAGGCAGACATGCATCACAAGATTCTTATCTTCTTCTGCAATTGGTGGCTGCCCCTCCATCAAGGGTACGTCTCCCATGCGAGCGATTTCCCCCTCAAACTCTCCACCGAAGACTGACTGGTAAAAAAGAAACGCTTCTTCGGTGTTTCTTGGAAAATTTAAATAAATACTTACTGTAGACATAATATATGTACGTTAGTTATTAGACCCCACCATTATACGCTTTTTGGAGTTCGGCGATATCGAACTTTTTCATTTGCAGAAACGCTTGTGTCACACGAGCAATCGCTTCGGTGTCACCATTCGCCATCATGCCATCCATGACACTCGGCACAACCTGCCACGAGAGTCCCCACTTATCTTTACACCAACCACACTGTTCGGATTCTGGTACAGCGGAAAGCCTTTCCCAGTAATAGTCAATTTCTTCTTGTGTGTCACAACGAACAATAAATGAAATGGCCTCGGTGAATTTGAAATAGGGACCAGCGGAAATAGCGTCGAAACGCTGGCCATTTAATTCGAAGGTGATCATTTCTGCATCACCAGAAGGAGTATCGATAAGTACCTGACTACTAATAATCTTTGAATTGGGAAATACAGAGATATAGTATTCGACAGCTTCTTTAGCTTGGGTGTCGAACCACAGGTGTGGAATAATGGGATATGATAGTTTCATACCTACTATAGTGCCCCCGTTTTTCTCTGAATTCAACCCTTGTCGAAACCAGATTGTTTTTCTTTCACCTCAGCTTCATCCTCTTCACTATGATTAATCACTTCAATGTTGAAATTAAGGTCAATCACTTGTTTTGCTTCTCCAGTAAAATTGAGTGCCTCATCAATATTCCCCTCACTTAAGGCTTCTTCAGCGTCTTCAAGAATATCGTTCACTTCACTTACCGTACTTGAAGCAACACCCTCATCGGACAGACTCGTATCGAGCTCTTGAATAGCATCAGCAATATACTCAACCGCCTCGCTCGGCTCTGCTCCCGCAAAGCGTGTTGCCTCGCTCGCATAAAGTGCTGATACTGAATCTTCGGTGCTTCTGAATTTTGATGCACGTCCTTTACCAACCTTTATGTCTTCGATGAATTCATGAGTGCGGAGTGTTGTTACCACGTCACCTAAAACATCGAGCCGTTCTTTTGCTGTTACACTTGCGTCACTATCAGAAGCAATAATTTCAGTGATTTCGCTACTATGTTCTTCTACTTTTGTTTCTAGTGCTACAACTGACTCCTCAGTGAGTAACTCTGCTTCACTAAGCTCTTTCATTTCAAATAGCCGTCGCTCGAGTAATGAGACCTGGTAGTTAAGTTGATCCTTTTCAGATGAGTGTGAAAATCCGAGTACTGGCTCAACCATGTTCACCTTAACGGTATAAAGCGGTTCTCCTGGGAGACTATTATATGAAGCGTACCCCGTTCCCACACTCACAAAAACCACCGCAGCGGTTGCAGTCGCAAAGCGCATGATACGTGCAAATGAAAATCGCTTCACGACTACGGTATCTTTCGCAGGAGCGTGATATACCGCATATGAGCGAAGTTCTTGCCACATATCTGCACGTTCAGAAACACTAAGACCTGTGTCTTTTCCTGTAGCAAGTAGCGACTCGACTGTTTCGTGATTCTTTTTCATGGTGAGTAATTTAGGTGTGGTAAAGGGTTTTTAATTTTTCAGTAGCTCTCTTTATACGCATGGATATGGTCGTCTCATTTTCTTCAAGCATCTGTGCAATGTCTTTGACTGCCATGTCATCGATATATCTGAGGATGAGCACTTCACGATAGTTGTCTTCGAGTTGTCCTAAAAAATGGAGCAGCTCTTGTTCTTCCGAAAATTCAAGTGGATTAGCCTCTGCTGTGTCTGGTTCATACCCAGTGGTTTCTGTAAGTGTGTCCAGAGAGCTACTTTGTTTGTCTGTCCGAATTTCATTTATGAAAAGGTTTCGTGCAATACGAAATAAAAAGGCTTTCTCATACTCGATGGTCTTTCCCGATGAAAGATACTGCCATGTTCGCATGAAGACTTCTTGTGTTAATTCTTTTGCCCGTTCGCGATCACCAAGTTTAAAGTAGAGATGTCGAAAAATGACGTCGCTGTATTGCGTAAACAAAGCTTCGAATTGTCCAATCTGCTCTTCCATACTAGAGACACAGTATGCGCAAAAATCTCACACATGGCAAAGTGTGAGATTTTGCGTTCAGCTGTGTCTCTATTTCTGCACGGGAACATACCTTGTTCTCTCGCACTCTTACTTGATTACTAACATAAGCACATAATTATGAATTCTTTATTCAAAAAAACTGCGGTCTTGAGTATTCTCGCTCTCACCGCGTTTGCGAGCGTTCCGACGGCGCATGTAAATGCCCAATCAAACGCTACGCTTCAAGCACAAATCAATCAACTTTTAGCAACTATTAGTCAGCTTCAGATTAAACTTGGAGGCACTTCAAGTTCTGCGGCGTATGCAAACTACACCTGGACACGTTCACTTACCGTTGGTTCAACTGGTGAAGATGTTCGCATGCTTCAACGATTCCTTAATGCGAGCGCTGATACACAAGTAGCGGTAAGTGGTGCTGGCTCAAAGGGAAATGAAACCACATACTTCGGTCCTGCGACGAAAGCTGCAGTTATGAAGTTCCAGAATAAGTACCGTAGCGAAGTACTCACTCCAAATGGACTTGTAAGCGCAACAGGGTACTTTGGTCCATCATCTATCAACAAAGCAAATGCTTTGGCAAAGGTGGGTGTAACGCCAACTCCTAACCCAAATCCAAATGACGATGATGACCTCCAAGGTGAGGGTACTCTCGATACCTTCGAGATTGACGAAGCAGACGACACTGACGTAAAGGAAGGCTCGTCAGACGTCCCGCTTGCAGAACTCACCCTCGAAGCAACTGATGGTGATATCAAAATCACTCGTATGGATCTCTCACTCGTCGCTAACGGTGGAAATACCGAGCAAGACCCGTGGGATGTCTTTGAGGAAGCATCAATCTGGGTAGATGGCGATAAGATTGCTGACATTGGTCTTGATAATCGTGATGATTATCTTGACGAAGATGCAGGTACCTTCCGCCTCACAAACCTCAATCTTGTTTTGGAGGAAGATGAGGAAATGGAAGTGGTTGTTGCTGGCTCATTTGCAGGCAACGTAGACGGTGCTGGAACTAGTGCAACATGGTCAATTGCTGTTGACGCTATGCGTTACTTTGACGCCGATGGTGTTGCTTCAAATGACTCAAGTACTGGTAATCTTGGTGACACAGTTTCATTCGACATCGTTGAACGCGGCGAAGGAGAGGAGCTTAAATTCCAGGTTGGTGACGATAGTCCAGAAACAGACACTATCGTAGTCGATGATTCTAAAAATACTTCTGGTGAAACGATTCTTGAATACACCATCGAAGCTATAGATGCTGACATCGATCTTGATCGTCTCTACATTAACGTAGAGACTGGCACCGCTCCATTCTCAAGTGTTGTCGATGACATTGAACTTGTCATTAATGGAAAGACGTTCCGTGACGACAGTATCACTACTACTGGAAGCTACTCGGCCACCAACACACTCGTGATGTTTGACATTGACGGTGACATCACTATCAATGACGGCGATGAGGAAACGGTGAAGGTAGTTGTGGACCTCAAGTCACAAACTGGCTACCAAAATGGTGAGACCATTGTTGCTCGTATTACTTCAGTCGAACGTGACCTAACCGAAGCTGAAGGATCTGACGACATCGAGGCATTCTCTGGTACTGTCATTGGTAAGGTACAAACACTTATCTCTGAAGGTATTGTTGCTTCACCCAACTCAGTCGAATTTACAACCGACACTCAAGGCGAAAACGATACCACTGGTATCTTCACCATTGAGTTTGAGGTGACAGCAGTTGAAAACGACTTCTACTTTAAGGACGTTGCTGGCACTACCACTTCGACAACAACTGGTGGTATCAAGGTCTCAGTTGATAGCGTTGTCGGAAACCAAACTTCGGTTTCTGCGACTATCGACACCAGCGCTGACGAAGACACAAATGGCGTCTTCACCATCCGCGAAGGTGAAACCGAAACGATCACACTTAGGGTTATCGTCGATGCTTCCGCATCAGGTCAACACCGAGTCATCCTCGACTCTCTCTTCTTCTCGGAAGACACAGACGGGGTGACTGGTGCTCGTACCTATTCATTTACTCCGATAAATGAATACCGTACTCCGTACCTCTACATTCAAAACTAACCCATACAACAAAAACCACCTCTAATTGAGGTGGTTTTTGTTATGGGGTATGGTCCCTACTTCTTGTAGATAACAGACCCTTCGTGAGTACAGACAACAGTGGTGTTCTGGACTGATTTCATAGCAACTACATCAGCGCACCAACTATCTGCCACTGCGCGAGTAACTGGTACATAGCTTTGGGCGACGATAGTGCTGTTGCTAGTCACTGTAAAAAGCTGGCTGGTGCTAACACCGAGAACACGTGCTTTGAGAACCATTTGCAAGTGCTGAATTTGCTTCTCAATAGTCTGTAGTTGAATTCTAATAGCCGCTTTATCAACTTCTGCAGCTGAAGCAAAGCTAATTGGTAACAACATGATTACAACCGCGATTGTGGCAACTGTTTTCATAGAATTTAAATAAATGGTAATATTTAATTCCTATCATACAATTACGCTTTTGTCAATCCGTCCAGATAGCTACTGAAGTAGATCGCGTGACAGGTGTAGCCGCTCGGATTTTTCACTAAATAATCTTGATGGTGATCTTCGGCTGGCCAGAATCGTGTAAGCGGTTCAAGGGTGGTTACCACAGGATCTTCCCAGCGCCCTGATTCATTCACAATCACAATCATTTCTTCTGCAATTTCCTTCTCTCCCTCATCCGCATAGAAAATCGCTGAGCGATAAGAAGTTCCCCTATCGTTTCCCTGTTGATTTAGTGTCGTTGGATTATGAATCTGAAAAAAGAAGTCTAGAATCTTTTTGTATGAGATTTTTTCTGGGTCGTAGGTAATCTCAACCGCCTCAGCGTGATCAGGATGAGTTTCATATGTTGGATTTTCATTAGTCCCACCCGCATAGCCAGCCTCGGTATCAACAACTCCAGGAAGAGTGCGGAGTAGGTCTTCGAGACCCCAAAAGCATCCTCCGGCTAGTACTATTTTTTTATGCATATTACTTATTATTCATTTGTAGCGAAATACCGTTAATGCAGTAGCGGTCGTGTCTTCCAAAATCACGTTCGCCTTCACCCTTGCGCTCTGGGCCATCTGGAAAAACGTGTCCCAAATGCGCTTTGCAATTTGCACAGCGCACTTCGGTTCGGCGCATGCCATGACTTGTGTCGTGAACAAGAATCACTGCTTTCTTATCGACTGGGTCAGTAAAGGAGGGCCAGCCAGAGCCAGAATCGAACTTCGTGTCCGAATCAAAGAGCATCGCATCGCACACAGCGCAGTGAAACATCCCCTCGTCGTCCACATGAAGAAGATCGCTCGAACCAGCTCGCTCTGTCCCACCCTCTCGTGCAATACGGTAGAGCTCTGGGTTCTCCTTCTTTAGCTGCTCGTCTGTTTTCATATGAATATACTTAATGCTTGTAAAGTCAACTTTACTACGGTAAGTGTACTGTTTTATTTCAGACTGGTAAAGAAAAATCCCCTAAGGGGGATTTTCTATTGTGCTTTTTTGATTCGAGCACTGAGGCGAGACTTCTTACGAGCTGCAGTATTGTCCTTGATGACTCCACGCTTCGCTGCCTTGTCGATAGCCTTGTATGCTTTTGGAAGAAGTTCCTTGGCTTTTGCAACATCACCTGTCGCAACTGCCTTGACCACCTCCTTAGTCACATCTTTCATGGCTGTCTTGCGACGAAGGTTGAAGACCTGCTTTCGCTTTGAACCACGTAGTGCTTTTTCTGCTCCTTTAGTAATTGGCATAATGTTTTAAATTTGAAGTGGGCATACTGTACCCCAACTGTATAAAAATGGCAAGTATTCGCGCTTTCTGGCGCTCCTTAGTACAATACATATTATGATTCGACTTCTAACTGGTGAAATTGCCTCGGTAACAGACGGCTACGTGACGATTGTAGTAAATGGTGTGGGCTATCTTGTTGGTACGAATACCAAGACCACCAATTACAAAGTGGGGGAAAACCTCACCCTCCACACTCACCTCGCCGTTCGTGAGAATGCGCTTGATTTATATGGTTTTCTGTCATTTTCTGAACTCGACCTTTTCGAACTATTACTCTTGGTACCAAAAATTGGACCCAAATCAGCTATTCAAGTCCTCAATCAAGCCAGCCCGACCTTGCTTCTTGAAGCAATTGGCAAGAAAGATGCAGCCTACCTACACAAACTTTCAGGCATTGGCAAAAAGACCTGTGAAAATATAGTGCAATTTCTTCACGATAAGGTCGAGGGAATGGTATTTGCCTCAGACTTTATTTCTGGTGGTACTCTGACTGATTCTCAAACTGACGCGATTGATGCGCTTGTATCGCTCGGTTATGACCTGACGACCGCTCGCGAAACGGTTAAAAATATGAGTGATGAAAGCACTACCGCAAACGAAATCATCAAACAGGCCTTGAAGCAGATGACATAAGCCCTCCCCTGCCTAGTTTTTACAGAGCTGACTCCGTCATATAATAATCAGATGGACAACGTATTGCATCACATTAAGAAGTTTCTACCGACATCGGTATTTCATTTTTTCCAACCACACTACCACTTCGCACTCGCGTGGTGGGGCGCTGTGAAATATAAGCACCCCTCACAAAAGATCACTGTCATTGCGATCACGGGAACCAAAGGCAAGTCAACAACAACGGAACTTATTGCACAAATTCTGCGCGGGAGTGGGAAAAAAGTTGCGTCACTTTCAACCATCCAATTTGTGATTGGTGACCACGCTGAGCGAAACATGTTCAAGATGACAACACCAGGTCGTCTCTTCGTGCAGAAGTTTTTGCGCGAAGCGGTTGATGCTGGGTGTACGCACGCGGTGCTTGAGATGTCATCAGAAGGAGCTCGGCAGTTCCGTCACAAGTTCATCGATTTTGATGCACTCGTCTTCACCAATCTCTCCCCCGAACACATTGAGTCTCATGGCTCATTTGAAAAATACAAAACAGCGAAGCTCTCTATCGCACAGGCGCTAGTGGATTCTCCAAAACGTCCGCGGGTGATTGTGGCCAATGTCGACGACCCTCACGGTGACGATTTTCTTAATTTTAAAATTGAAAAACCAATTCCGTACGGCCTTGCCAATCTTTCACTCCACACCCTTCACAAAGACAGTGTGAGTTTGGTGCTTGATGGTGTGACCGTTCGCGTGCCGATTGTGGGTCTCTTTAATGTATACAATACCCTCGCCGCTCTTAAGGTGGCCCAAGCGTTTGGTGTGTCAGTTGAAACCGCTTCCGAAGCACTTAGAACAATGAAACCAATTGCCGGACGAGTGGAACAGTTTGAGAGTAGCAAGGATGCTTCAAAGCAGGTGACTGCGGTCGTGGACTACGCACATACTGTCGACTCACTTGAGCAGTTGTATCGAGCATTCCCTGACCGACCAAAAGTGTGTGTCCTTGGAAACACTGGTGGTGGTCGTGACACCTGGAAACGACCTGAGATGGCTGCAGTAGCTGAGAAATACTGTGACCACATCATTCTCACCAACGAAGACCCCTACGACGAAAACCCTGAGAAAATTATTAACGAAATGGTGCGAGGTCTCAGTAATACTGAAAAGCTCACCGTCATCATGGATAGAAAGGAGGCTATCAGAAAAGCGCTTGAACTTGCTCCAGAGGGTGGCTACGTACTCGTATCAGGAAAAGGCACCGACCCATACATCATGGAAGCTCACGGCAAAAAGACTCCGTGGAGCGATGCGGAAGTGGTGAAGGAACTTTTGGCAGAATTAAAATAAGAAAAGCCCGTGACTACATCGCGGGCTTTTCTTATGTAATGCCGTGATACAAAACCACCCCCGCCGTTACCGACACATTGAGTGATTCTTTTTGTCCCAGCATTGGGAGTTCGACTATCACATCTGCCAGCTTAAGGGTTTCTTTCGCTACTCCATCGACTTCGTTTCCGACGATATATGCAACATGTTCTGGCTCCTTAAAATCTTTAAGCGAGACACTTCCTTCCGCCAATTCTACAGCCACCACAATTACGCCGTCAGCTTGTAGTCGTTCAACAATTTCTCTTGTGGTCGCCACCTGTTCCCACGGTACGACGGCGCTCGCCCCAAGCGAGGTTTTCTCAATCTCACCCTGCGGTCGCCCGAAGCGGTCAATCGGTGCCGGTGTATACCCTACTAAAAATACCTTCGCCACCCCCGACGCATCAGCCGTACGAAAAATCGCCCCGACGTTGTATGCACTTCTGATGTCTTCAAGGATAATGTATTTCATTTGAGCTTAGGGTAGCAAACGACCCCGTGATTGTCACCAATCACAGGGTCGTTTTTGTCCCGTTACTCCAGACACCGCTCGAAGCAGTCACGATTTGCTGTCTGGAAATTTTTCTCCAGCTACCCATCAAACTTTAATAGAGAATCTGAATAAGCTGAGATCCGTCTCAGTTCGTTTGTTGAGGCAGTGTGACGCCTCCGTGCTGCAATACACTGACATTGGAGATAATGATGCATGAGTTTGTCTTGGCTATCAGACCAAGATTAGGATTGATCTCAAACCCCACATAGATCACCTGTTTGCCACGCGCTCGAACAACACTTACCGCTGGTTGATAGTCGGAATCGGAAGCAACCAGAAAACACTTTTCAGGGGTCTTGTCACAGACATCAGTGACCATTGCTACCGCCAAAGAAACATCGACACCCTTCTCCCTATACTTTGGTCGGGTATCGGTGGGATGGCGATAGTCAGCTCGCAACGTACCAGCACGGATAACCTCGAAGCCCTGTCGTGAGAGATGCCCACCGAGATTTCGATACGACAGAAGTAAACTCTCGGCCTCTTTGGGTATGTCAGGATGAGGCTTCGGAAGAGCGCGGTAGAAGCGTCGGACTGAAACTGCTTCAATTTGGAATGCTTCGTCAAAAAGACCTTTGAAGTCGTACTTATCCCATGCTGGGAGTGGGACATTAAGGGTAGCGAAAACCTCTCTAATTCTCCCCTTGGTATTTTCACCATCAATGTATGCGATATTCATTGTCGCTTATTATATACGACAAACCCCACCGGGCCTTGCGGACGGGTGGGGTGCTGACTCTTATATGGTATAGGATAGGGGGAAATTGTCAAAGGTATGGAAACGGGATTCGTCACCCCGAAAACACAAAACGGCTCATTTGAGCCGTTTTGTCTAGATGGCATATATTCGCCGCCTGAAATTTCTGTCCGCCCTCCAGGGCTCGAACCTGGGACCATCTCCTTAAAAGGGAGCCGCTCTACCAACTGAGCTAAGGGCGGATATGCAATTGTTTACTCCGACCCAGCTTCTTAATCAAGGGTTAGAAAGCATGGGATGCTTTCTAAGCGACGACTGAGCTAAGGGCGGATGCTTCTTTCGAAGTGGCAAAACTATACCATTTTGAATTGATAAATCAAATTAGAAATTTTTACTTTACTTTCTTACTCTGACCCCTATACTTCAACATGGACGCTACTGAGGAAAAACATGATGTCTGATACAGAATATGATTCTAAAGCCCTTCGGGCGCGTAGTCGCAATACAGCTAATAGGAGAGCAAAAAAGTATGCTCGTTCTGCCGAAGCAATTGCGAAACATATTCGGAAACATGGAATGTTTCGTGAAGAAGAGTTTCTTGAATCTTTAAAAACCGTCGATGAACACATTCCCGAACCCCCGCCTGATTAAGGTGGGGGTCTTTTTTTAGATATCCTAGTTTAATAATTAGACCATGAGCACCCATTCCTCTAGCGCCACATCCATATCCCGTTTACCTTGGTGGGCGAGGTGGTAGAGCTCTAGGAGTGAGCGAGAGAGTACTTCCACTTCACCGTCTTTGAAATTACGCAGGGCTTGTTTGGCTTTTTTGAATGGGTACTCTTTCATGTTGGCCACGTCGGGAGTATTGGTGCGTTTTGCTAAACGAAGTGCTTTTAACTGCCACCACAAAATTCCAATTGTTTCTTCGTCACGAATCCCAAGCAGGCGCGCTTGTTGCAACAAGACCCAGATTTGTCGTTTGTCTTTTTTAGCCAAAGCTTCGGCGATAGTAAAGGTATTGAAAC
>JAGOON010000051.1:0-1962 GCA_017992505.1 Minisyncoccota bacterium
TGGCTCGCTACAAAATGCAACAGCCGTAAAGCAACGCTTTACGGCTGGCATTCTGTGCGGCCAGAGGGAATCGAACCCTCCACTAATCCTTGGCAAGGACTCATTATACCACTTAACCATGGCCGCAATATTAATTTAGTTCTTTTTGCAGAAGCTCTACCCAACGTAGCAACTTTCGCTTTAAAACTGTGTTGCCGATTATAGTATTTCCAACGCCATGATGCAACGTCTTGCGTTTGGGATTAGCCTTGAGTATTTGAGTACGATGAAACTGTGCGTAGGGGAGTCCAGTAGATTTTTGCCATTTCCGCATGCACGTCTCCTCATTATGAAGGGGATAAAGAAGTAACCAAAGCTTCATTTTTGCCTTAGGAATGCCCAAATACTCAATAGCAAATGACACGAATAACTTATGCGCCATCATACGAGACGAAGTAATGCGGATATGCCCATTTGCCTGCAAGTCTCCAATGGCTCCGTAGCTGGCTAGGCCAGCAATAAAGCGCGGGCTACTTTTATAATGTGCAAACTCAATTTCTGCACTTCGCTCGACCTCCCGATAGCGTAACGCTCTTTCCTTACCACGTACCTTTGACATTAACTGCAACCGTTTGGCATTTTCTTGTCCAGCGCGACGTTTATTTTGCTTAGTGATATCTGCTGAAATAGCGTTATTTTTCAACCATTTTGAAACTGTTCCCTTTGAAACTTCACAGATCTTCGCTATTTCAGCAAGAGTGAAGCCTCGCTTACGAAAGAGAAGTGCTTGCTCATATTTTTCATTATTTCGAACCATACAGTCAGTATATTCTATATTAATTCTATATGTTTCAAATAGACATTTGTTTATATCTTTTAACGAGGAGTAAATATAGTGCTATTCTAAATAAGGAGAGAATGTACACCCGTTACTTCCATTCACTTGCGAGGAGAATTTCCATGTCCAGTCAACAAAATGGCGGCACAATCACCCTCAGTGAACTGCGTGAATTTGCGACTTTTCCCGCTCAAACGCAACGATATATTCGCAGCGCAATCGACATTGGTCTTTCTAGAGGAGACGCCTTGACTCTTTGGTCACGTGACGAAGCTGAGAAGGCTATCTTGAAGGCTCAAAAACGAGCTTATGAGAGCTTATCTGACCTTCGAACGCTCATTCCCTCAGATTCAGACCTTACTGCCATCGAACCCTTCATGGGCAAACTTGTGTCAGTATCAGCCTTTGATTTGGGCCAAAGTAGGTTACCCTGTTTTAGTGCTTACCGCTTTCTTTATGAACGCATACTGGGAGCATCGGTGCGACCCTGGCTTCCTGGTTCCTTTTGTGCCGCAGCGAGTCTGCCCCATATACATCCAGATAAACGTCGTAGCTTGTTGCAATCAATTAGTGAAGCAGCTGCCACTGCCCTGGGCTGGTCGACACGAGAACCCACCTTCTTTCCAGAATGGGTTGAAAAAGTTGTTTAAAAACCATCATGTATCCAAACCCCTCCGCAAGGAGGGGTTTTTTATAATATGAAAGCTTGCTACAAATGGTCAGCTTAACCATCAAAGCAAATGGCAAATAGAGTTCACCATACAGGACCAGTACCCCAATTGGATATTTGTTTCTTTGCGTCACAAAATATCTCAATCGGGCTTCGAATCCTTACACCTGAAATAGCAAAAACCGGCATATGCCGGTTTTTGCTATTTCAGGTGCCCTTACTCCAGACACCGCTCGAAGCAGTCAGATTTTTCTGTCTGGAAATTTGTGTGCACCTGCCAGGACTCGAACCCAGAACGACTGATCCGAAGTCAGTTGTGATATCCATTTCACCACAGGTGCAAACGAAGAGTTAAAAGGAAGTTTACTTACATTTAGACTCTGAGTGCAGAACCTGAAAGATTTCTCCTACAGGTGCAAATGAGAAATCAAATAGAAGCTTGCTTATATTTGGGTTCCGATTGTCGCATCTGAAA
>JAGOON010000051.1:2062-4089 GCA_017992505.1 Minisyncoccota bacterium
GAGTTAAAAGGAAGTTTACTTACATTTAGACTCTGAGTGCAGAACCTGAAAGATTTCTCCTACAGGTGCAAATGAGAAATCAAATAGAAGCTTGCTTATATTTGGGTTCCGATTGTCGCATCTGAAAGATTTCTTACAGGTGCGTTTGCGTGGGGAAGTGTACTACTGTTTCTTGTAATATTCAACCAATGCTGAGAATTTCAGTTATACACTGACTGCTTTTAATAAGGATTGTAGATACCGTATTATGATATGAATGTATCACTCCACTCAAATATATAAGCAAACGGACACTGATTTGCTAACAAATACCTCTGAAACTGCTTATGTATTAAAATTACGTGACTTACCCCTAGATGAAAAACCTCGAGAACGGCTCATTGCTCATGGCCCACAAGCACTATCGACTGCGGAATTACTCGCTGTTTTACTAAATGTAGGGACAAAGAAGGAGGAGGTGATGGCTATGGCCAAGCGGATAATAAGCGAGTATGGGGAGAAGACAATCGCCAGCGAACGAAATGTAAGGAGACTACAAGCAGAACTTGATTTACCTGAGACAAAATCATGTCAAATTGTGGCAGCTTTTGAGTTGGGGAGAAGATTTTACTCAAATGGAACTGGGCGATCTGTGATCTTTAGAACTCCAGCGCAAGTATATGATTATCTTAAAGATATGGGATCACTCCCAAAAGAGCAATTGCGAGGACTTTATTTAAATACTCGTTACCAGCTTATTCACGATGAGATTATTTCAATCGGAAGCGTTACCGCCAACATCGTTCATCCAAGAGAGGTATTTCGACCAGCAATTGAATACAATGCTTCAGCAGTGATACTGGCACACAACCATCCTTCAGGAGACTCTACTCCGAGTGCGGAGGACATTACCATCACAAAACAGCTTACATCCGCAGCAGAGATGATAGGAATTGAGCTTTTGGATCACATCGTTATTGGTAGTAATAGCTACACGAGCATATTAAATAAGTAACATTATGTACACTTTAGCTAATGATTTCTACGTTGTAAGTTCTGATAACCGATTTGTTCTATTTTTAGACAGACTAGACGACAAATACCAAGAACTGAAGCGGGAACGATTTGAATGTATCAGGAAATTTATGGCAGAGAAAATTTCCCACATGACCGAACCTCATTATCGACTCACCTTGTCAGAAGAGGAGGAAATAAAAACTATGCTCAACAGTCTTTTTATTATAAAGGAGCATTTGCAAGACGGGGACAAATAATCTGGTACAATGACCGAACAATGATTAGTCAGGTTCGGATTCCAGATGAAGTTAAATTTGTCGCTGGAACGCTTGAAAAAGCGGGCTACGAAGCATATCTCGTTGGTGGATGTGTTCGAGACCTTCTTTTGGATAAACCCCCCAAGGATTGGGACCTTACCACCAATGCCCATCCGGAACAAATACAGGCACTCTTTCCTGAACATTATGCCAATAATGATTTTGGTACTGTTGGCGTCAAAACTGACGCGGAGGATGAGACTATCAAAATAATTGAAATCACCCCATATCGAAGCGAAAGTGGCTATACGGACCTACGTCGACCAGACAGAGTGGCATTTGGTGTTTCACTCGAAGAAGACTTGGCTCGAAGAGACTTTACCGTAAATGCGCTCGCGTATCGTATTGCCACAGACACCACCGTTGATTTATTTGGAGGAATTGAAGACTTAAGGGCAAAGCGACTTAAAGCAGTAGGGGACGCGCACGAGCGCTTCAACGAAGATGCACTTCGCATGATGCGCGCAGTACGTTTGTCCGCTGAACTTGGATTTGTTGTCGATTCCACAATGACAAAGGCAATCACTGAAAATAATGAGCTTTTAAAGCGTATTTCAGTTGAGCGTGTCTCAGCTGAGTTTCTTCGCATCATAAACTCAGTTGAACCAATGCGTGGAATCATCTTTCTGCATACATTTGGATTACTTCAGCACATCGTACCAGAGCTTGTAGAGGGAGTGGGTTGCGAACAGGGTGGTATTCACGCTTTTGACG
>JAGOON010000015.1 GCA_017992505.1 Minisyncoccota bacterium
GCGTCATTTGCTAGGCAGGACTTGAATTTTTCCCACATATATCGTATACTCGTCGGCACTAACTAATTATACAGTAATCGTATGGCAACTAAAAAAGCTGGCGGCACCGCCAAAAACCTGCGTGACTCACAACCAAAGTTTTTGGGAGTGAAGCGCGCAGATGGACAGACAGTCAAAGCTGGCGAAATTATCGTTCGTCAACGAGGTACAAAAATTGAAGGTGGTAAGGGTGTTCGGATCGGAAAAGATCACACTATCTACGCTGTAACTGAAGGAAAGGTATCATTTCGCGATATGCGCAAGATACGTTTCGACGGACAACGCGTCACCAAGAAAGCAGTTGATGTAATCACTGCATAAAACTAAAAAAGCGAGTCCATGGACTCGCTTTTTTGTATTCGCTTCTACGATTATTTAACCTCAACCTTCTCAATCACCACTGGTTCTACTGGAAGGTCGTTGGCGTTGGTTTCTGTTCTACCAATTGCATCAACCACTTCCATCCCCTTCACAATCTGACCAAAGACAGGATGGCTTGATTGTACTGGTGGCTTATCAAAGTCGAGTCCGACATTATCAACGAGATTGATGAAGAACTGGCTTCCGCCACTGTTTGGCTGGCCGGTATTTGCCATCGAGATAGTTCCGCGAACGTTGGTGAGGTGGTCACCCTTCACAAATTCATCGGTAATTGTGTACCCGGGACCACCCTGTCCGTATGACATTACATTGTCTGTTTTTGTGTTTGGGTCGCCTCCCTGAATCATAAATCCTTCAATCACTCGGTGAAATTTGATGCCATTATAAAATCCTTCACCTGCCAACTTCTTAAAGTTCCCCACAGTGATTGGCATATAGTCTTCAAAAAGCTCAATTTCAATCACTCCTTTGTTGGTGGTAAACACTGCTACCGGATTACTATTATTCGTCATATCTACATCATAAGCTGCTAATTCCTCTGCATTAAGTGGAGCTGGGAGAGTTTCTGGAGTTTCCTTTATCAACTCAATATCGTCACCATTCTCACTTGAAAGACTATTTTCCTTCTCGGGACCAAGCCACAGGGAGACCGCGACTATTAACGCTCCGCAAAGGAATAATACTGCAATAACTGGAAACGCCCGCTTCATCATGTCTTCACTCATAGTATCTATTTAGCTTTCTTAATAATTTCAATCGTACACACGACACTCTTTGTGCCACGTTTGAGGGTAATCTCCTGAGTACCGAGCGCCTTAATAGGCTTTGCTAGCACAATCCACGACTTATCAAGGGAAACTCCCTTGGCTATGGCTGAGCTTGCAATATCTTCCTCATGAACTGCTTTGAAGAGATGTCCGTTATCGTCAGGGCCAGCTTCAACAAGAAGCGTCTCTTTTTGCAACTGCGCCAACACGTCTTCAAAACGACTTTTGTCAGCTTCATCATGCGCTGTGTTTGCAGCCTTTTGGGCAGTTATTTTTTTGATGTTAGCTGGTATAGCTGCTTCTGCCCATTTTTTAGGAATGAGCTGATTTAATGCGTAGCCATCGGGTACTTCAACAATGTCATTCCGACGACCAATCTTAGACACGTCACGTAAAAGGATTACTTTCATGCAGAATATATTACTTCTAAAGCCTGTTCACCACAGTTGTCCAATAATACCAGAGTGATTGATTACTCTCCAGCTTCACCCGAAACTGCGTCGTTAAAGTTTTCACTTACCACTGTCTCACCCGCCATGAAGCGAAGCGCAGCGTCTTTTTGCGGGTCTTTTTCGGCCTCACGATCAGCTGGGGTTCGCTTGATAAGAATATCTGGAGCAAGTCCGCCATCTGAGATCGAAACACCATTTGGTGTGAGCCAGCGAGCGATGGTTACCTTAAGGGATGCTCCATCATCAAGCTCAACTAACTCCTGCACTGAGCCTTTTCCAAAGGTTTGATCTCCAATAATTGTTGCCACACCATGGTCCTTC
This sequence comes from Minisyncoccota bacterium, assembly GCA_017992505.1. GTDB lineage: Bacteria > Patescibacteriota > Minisyncoccia > Phycocordibacterales > UBA918 > OLB19. The sequence continues at coordinate 1,961 of JAGOON010000015.1, forward strand.
AGTGCGCCAGCGAGAATCTCTGAAGCCGAGGCCGAACCACCATCTACAAGCACGACGAGATTTTGTGGAGTAAATTCCTGTACTTGGCGATTACGAGTGCGGAAGATTTTGTCTTCACCACCAACGCCTGACTGCTCTCTCACCACTATCTTACCGGTCGGCATAAAGAAGCTCGCAATATCAACAGCGCTTTGCATAAAGCCACCCGGGTTTCCACGAAGATCAATGATTAATTTTGTCGCACCACTGTTTTTATATGACTCAATCGCTTCTTGCATCTTTGATTCAGAAATCGCATTAAAGCTATAGAGTGCAATGATATAGGTGTCGTTAACCTTTTCAGTTTTTACGGTTGGGATGTCGATGTTATCACGCACAACATCAATAGTACGAAACTCTACATCACCTTCACGGAATATTTCAAATGAAACAGTAGTTCCTTTTTCGCCACGAATAATCCTGACCGCTTCATCGATGCGCATATCTTCGGTACTTTGCCCATCAATCTTTACGATCACATCACCTGAAATTAGTCCGGCTCGTTCTGCTGGCGTTTCTGGAAGGGGTGAAATAATTGTAATGAGTCCATCACGAAGTCCCACCTCCATACCAACCCCACTGAAATTACCCGAGATGTCCTCTCCGAATCGCTCTGCCTCAGCTGGTGGTAAGAAAACGGTATATGGGTCACCGTAAGCACCCACAAGGCCACTGATAGCGCCATGAATTCGATCCTCGTCAGATACATCAAGGGTTGTACTTGCTGAAACAAATTTTTCATCGAGAAGTTTCCAAACTTCCCAAAATTCACTAAGATCGGCATTACTCGAGGTATCTGCTTCGCTACTAGAAATAAAACTCGACAAACGAACAGTTTTTCCAAAAACAGAACCTTTTTCACCTACATATAACCCAGAAAAGAAGGTCGCCACCGCCAAAAATAGGGCCAGGATGTATCCGAGCCATTTTTTTCGTTCCATAGTACTTTGTGCTTCTTTATTCCACTGTGCTTCATTATTCGACATAGGTGCATTATCTCACGAAGCGACAGGAAGACCAAAATAATTCCGTGAACGACATTCCTTTGCTACACTAGTCCTACATGTTTCTAGATATCTTTGGTAAAAAGAAGGATTTGGCACTTCGGGAAGTTAAATTCTTCAATACTGAATCAAGCACTCTCGAGGTGTTTTCCCCACTTAAGAGTCCATATGTAACTATGTATAGCTGTGGCCCGACCGTCTATGACTACGCACACATTGGCAATCTTCGCTCCTATGTATTTGCTGATATTCTCAAGCGAGTACTCGTCCGTAACGGCTATTTGGTAAAACACACTATTAACTTCACTGACTTTGGGCATCTCTCCGATGATGGCGACGAGGGTGAGGACAAAATGATGAAGGGTCTGAAGCGTGAAGGGCTTCCTGTTTCACTTGAAGGAATGAAGGAGCTTGGCGACAAATACATTAAAGCGTTTGTGGATGACACCGAAGAACTAAGAATTATTCCCCCTAGTACGTGGGCACGAGCAAGTGAATACGTCGGTAAACAAATCAGCTTAGTTAAAACCCTCGACGACAAGGGCTTCACTTACGAAACATCGGACGGTGTGTATTTTGATATTAAACAGTTCCCTGCCTACGGACGCTTAGGTAATATCAATCTTGAGAAACTAAAAAGTGGCGCTCGAGTCGAGGTGAATACCGAAAAGCACCATCCCGCAGATTTTGCCGTCTGGAAGAAAAGTGAACTGGGCTGGAAAAGTCGTTTTGGAACTGGCTTTCCTGGGTGGCATATTGAATGTTCTGCCATGGCGCTTGCGACACTCGGTAAGCAGATTGATATTCACACGGGTGGTATCGACCATATCGCAACGCACCACAATGCCGAAATCGCACAATCAGAAGGCGCTACAGGGAGACGCTTTGTAAAATACTGGATGCATAATGCTTTTATCACTATTGATAACACCAAGGTTTCAAAATCGCTTGGTAACACCATCACTATGCGCCATCTCCGTGACCGTGGCTTTACCGGTGACGACTACCGCTACTGGCTTCTCACTGCCCACTATCGCTCTCCTATCAATTTCTCATGGGATGCACTTAAGGCGTCCAAGCAGGCCCTCTTCCGTCTCAAGCGATACATGTATGAAGACTTCAAGCAAAAGTCTGCTATCCCTGACGCTACCTATATGGAACGCTTCGAAAAGCATCTCGCCGACGACCTCGACACTCCTGGTGCCATTGCTGTCCTCTGGGAAATGATTAAAGATGAAAAGATTGATGCAAAAACCAAGTGCGGTACGCTCATGGCCATGGATGAAGTCCTAGATATAGGACTCTCAGAAGATGTCACTGACGGTGTGCGCTCACTTGGTGTCGTTGGCCAGGAAGAACTGCCTGTAGACATTCAAGCACTTATTGATAAGCGAGAAGCCGCTCGTATCGCTCGAAACTGGGCTGAAGCCGACTTCCTTCGCGAAGCTATCCTCCGCAAAGGCTTCACTGTGGAGGACACCCCCCAAGGCCCAAAACTCACCAAAGTTGAGTAAGAACCCCGTGGTGAGATTGGAGATGGGTTCTTATACACACAACTCACACTTTCCCCAAGGCGTCGTCAACCCTTGGGGTTTTTGTATCCGTGATAAAATGCTTTCACATGGCAGACAGTAAGCTCAATCGTTCACTTAGAACCGCTCCCCAAAACGTCGAGGCTGAAAAGGCGCTTCTTGGTGCAATTATCCTCAAGCCAGACGTACTACACGATGTGTCAGTGACTGTCTTCCCCGAAAGTTTCTATGCTGACAAACACCGCCTCATTTTTGATGCGATTGGAAAAATTTTCTCAAAGGGCGATCCCATCGATATTATTTCGGTCGTCACAAAACTAAAAGAAATGGAGGCCCTCGACCGGGTCGGTGGAGCTGCATACATTACTGAGCTCATTGAAACTGTGCCCGCGGCTGGTAATGCGATGTACTACGCCGAGCAAGTGCTCAACAAATCAACCCTTCGCAACCTCATTCACGCCGCCGACGACATTGCTGAGATTGGCTTCTCTGACCCTGAGAGTGTCGACGAAGCACTCGATCAAGCCGAGAAGAAAATCTTTCAAGCCACCCAAGCTCCAAGCTCACAGAAGTTTCGACCCATCGGTACCGCCCTCAAAGAAGCGTGGGAGAGATTTGAACACTTAAGCGCCAACCCTGATTCAAAGCGTGGCGTACCTTCTGGCTTTAATGCGCTTGATAACGTACTTTCTGGATTCCAAAAGTCAGACCTCATTATTCTCGCCGCTCGTCCATCAATGGGTAAGACGACCTTTGCGCTTGATATCGCTCGCAATGCCGCTCTCCTCCATGGCGCATCAGTTGGTATCTTTTCTCTTGAAATGAGCGATCAACAGCTTGTAGACCGTATGTTGGCTGCGGAATCGGGTGTGGATTCTTGGAAACTCCGTACTGGACGCCTCTCTAATGACAGTGAGTACGAGGCGCTCCAAATTGCGATGCAAAAGCTCCACAAGGCGCCGATTCACATCATCGACGAGGCAGCGATGAACATTGTAAAAATGCGTTCAGCTGCTCGTCGTCTCAAAAATGAGTACGGGCTCGATATGCTTATCGTCGACTACCTTCAACTCATGTCCCCCACCCTCACCAAAGGTTCAGACAGTATGGTGCAACAGATTACCGAAATCTCTCGCTCACTTAAAATTCTCGCCAAGGAATTAGAGATTCCTGTTATCGCCCTTTCCCAGCTTTCTCGTGCCGTGGAACAACGTGGTGGCAAGCCACGCCTCTCCGACCTTCGTGACTCTGGTTCAATCGAACAGGATGCTGACGTCGTAATGTTCATTCACCGTGAAGATAAGATGAATAGAGACAAAGAGGCCGAACGTCCAAACATCGCCGAAATTCTCGTAGAGAAGCACCGTAACGGTGCTGTGGGTATGGCCGAACTCTACTTCGATGGACAGCATGTTCGATTCCTTAATCTCGACACCCACCATGCTGCAGCAGGTGGCGGTGACGATTTCTAGATATGAATAATTTAGACAAGCTCATAACACTTTTTGAATCCTTTCCTGGAGTCGGCGCTCGGCAAGCGAAGCGTTTTGCTTTTCATGTCCTCACCATGAATGACGGCGATGTGGCAGAACTTGCAAAACTTGTTGAAACTATCAAAGGAAGCGTGGTTGAGTGTGACAGTTGTCATCGCTTCTTTTCTAAGAATGGCGGTGAGCAGAACCTTTGTTCAATTTGTTCTGCAAATAACCGTGAACATGAGCGTCTTCTTGTCGTGGAGCGAGATTCTGATATTCAGGCGATTGAGCGCGCTGGTGTGTACAACGGACTTTATTTTGTGCTCGGTGGCACTGTGCCACTTTTGCGCTCCGCAGACAATGAACGACTCCGGGCGGGCGCGCTCAAGGCAACCGTCGAAGCTCGCCTCAAACACGGCCTGTCTGAAATCATTCTTGGCTTTTCTATCAATCCTGACGGCGAGAACACCGCACGCTTTGTTGAGTCAGTCCTTAATCCCCTTCTTATCGAAACAACCATCAAAATCTCTCACCTCGGTCGAGGCCTTTCTACTGGAAGCGAACTCGAATATGCTGATGCCGAAACCATTAAAAACGCTCTTCGGAATCGATATTAGAAAACCGCCGACTCGAAGAGTCGGCGGTGTTTTAGTGAATCAGTCCCCACTTGGTTTCCATTTCGGAAACGAGGTGTTCGACTTCTGTGGCAATGTACGTTTTGACTTCAGGATTGGTCTCATGATCTTCGGGAGTACTACCGACGAGCTTGTGCCATTCGGACACCATTCTGCGAAGATTCTCGTCCCCAAACCGATCGCGTAGCGTGGTCTGAAGATCTTGATCGAACTTAACAATCCTGTCGTCGAGTTCGTGCATGAAGTCGCTTGACTCCGCCTGTAGCGCATACCAGCGAAGTTCGTCGATACGCTGAAACATTAATGGTTGGTTTCTATCGATGTTGACCATTACACTTTCCTTTGAACTGTTCAATGACTACTTGACATAATAACAAAAAACTTGCCTAATGGCAAGTTTTTTGATTATCCAATCTTTTCAATCTTGATTGAAGCGTAGTGTTGTCTATGACCAATACGTCGGTCGCGGTTACTTTTCGCCTTGTATCGAACGATAGTAAGCTTCGGACCCTTCACTTCTCCGAGATAGGTCGCGGTGACCTTTGTACCAGTGAGTGGAGTGCCTACCTTTGCACTAGAGCCAGTATCGGTCATAAGAACGGTGTCGAATTCAATCTTGTCACCTTCATTATGATTACCAAGAAGTTCCACAGAAAGAGTGTCTCCTTCGTGAACAATATATTGCTTACCGCCGGTCGCGATAACCGCAAAAGGCTTTGTTGCTGTGTCTGTTGCCATAGTGGTCGCTATAATACAAGATATTGGCTTTTTTGCAAGCTACTTCTTGACCACTTATTCGTCGAATTGCTTTGGTTTTTCAAGGGAAAGCACCTCCACTTCGGCCGAATCGCCTGTAATCCGCATAATATCCTTATCTATCTTACCCAGTTCCTTATAGCCGTTGTTGTAGTGATTTACTGTCGTCTCGAGGGTTTTACCAAGCTTATTATAGTAGTCCTCGTACTTACTAATGTGCCCTGTTAGCTTCTCGACGTTTTTTATGATGTCCTGCGCCTTTTCCTCAATCTCCATCGCTTTGAGACCTTGGAGTACAGTTTGTAGGTATGCGAGGAATGACGTTGGCGAGACAATAATCACCTTGTACTTTCCTGCCGCCCGCTGAATGAGGTTGTCTTCGCCAGCGCCAACTTTATTGGAAAGCAGATCGTAGTAGATACCTTCGTGCGGGATAAACATAAAGGCAAAATCTGTCGTCTTTTCGCTCGGTCGAATGTACTTCGCTGTTTCCGTAATACGATTCTTAAGATCGTTTACAAACACCTTCTCAAACTGTACCTTGTCTGCTCCATCAGCTGCCTCAGCAAAACGATTGTAGTTGTCGAGCGAAAACTTTGAATCAATGGGAATCACCTTCCCTTTCACAAATACAACGGCATCAACAATCTCACCGTCATTAAATGCGTATTGCATTTGAAAACTATCTGGAGGAAGTACGTTCTGAAGCACTGTCTCAAGATAGTATTCACCCAAAATTCCCCGTTGCTTTGGGTTTTTTAAAATATTTTGAAGTTCTTTGAGCTGGTCAGCCACCGCAAAGACTTGCTTTGAACTCTCACCCACCTCAGTCGTACGAGCGACCACATCGCGAAGCTGTTCGTTCACTTGCTTATTGATATCCTGAATCAACCTTTGACTCTGTGAACTTTGGTCTTTAAGAGAGTCATACATTTTGTCAGCCGTCTGACTGAGACGATTGTCCATGGTGCGACTCATTTCTTGGATTTGTTTCTGAAGCAAAATCAGTCCTTCGGTGTTTTCTGGTTTTTGCTCTTTTGGTTGGAGTAGCTTCCATACCACAAAGGCGTTTACAACGACTAAAATAACGAGAATAATCAGTACTGGTTCCATGGTCACTATCATACCATTTGTATGATAAAATGCTGAGTATATGTCACTTCACGAAACCATTAAATCATCATTAAAAGACGCACTGAAAGCCAAGGAAGTGGTGCGCCTCCGCACCATCCGCAGTATGCTCACCGCCTTCACCAATGAAGCGGTTGCAACTGGTGGCACTCCACAGACCATGCTCACCGATGAACAAGTCCTTGCTGTCATCAAGCGCCTTGCCAAGCAACGGAAAGAATCAATCTCTCAGTACGAAGCAGCTGATCGACCAGAGCTCGCAGAACCAGAAAAAGATGAACTCATTGTACTGGAGAGCTACCTCCCACAGATGATGAGTCAAGACGAGATTCGACCGATTGCAGAAGCCAAGAAAGCTGAACTCGGTATCGAAGATAAGAGCAAGATGGGACAACTCATGGGTGCCATCATCAAAGAACTTGCAGGCAAGGCCGATGGTGGCGATGTGAAAGCAGTTGTTGAATCACTCTTCTAGTAGTCATGTACGAGCGTCCTCCTAGAATTATCAAAGCCATGAGTGTCGGAGATGCTGAGCATCTTCAAAACGCTGGCAGAAAAGGGGGTGAAGCAACTGCTCGTAAAAGAGATATTGAAAATGCGCACGCTGACCTTGCAAGAGAAATCAAAGAACTTGAAGAGTGGCAACGAAAGCTATCAACCAACGAACATATCGTTGATCCCGACGGAAACCACCTCGACTACCTAAGCGACGAAGACTAGCCAAAAACACTATTATATTGTATAAATGTAATAGTGTTTTGTTCTTATGGAGGTGCAGCATGGGTTATACCCCACATGAATTTCAGGTCGCCTTCGACAAGGCGAACGACGAGCATTCCATCACTTTTACGAAAGCACAGGGAGTGGCTCAGTATTTTTCCAGTCTTTTGGAATCAAACAAGCGCAAGTCGAGTTACGAAAAACGAAAGTTTACAGAGCTCATCCGCCTCGCACTCAACGAAAAAGGCATCTGGGTAGAAGTTGAACGCAAGGCCTATGCTTCATTAATCGGCCACCTCTACAGCCGACGTGCGCATATGGCACGGAAACATCAGTCAAAACAAGCTGTTCCAAGGAAGGCCCTGATACTACCTCCACCTCCCCCAATCATTTTGATGCCTAACGGCCAATTAGCTTGGGAGATCTAAATTAAAGCGGGACTACGTCCCGCTTTTTTGTGTATAACTATTGCTTTACAAAAACCTATTTATGTAGTTAAATACTGGCTGGCAATTTTGTACAGGGAGACGAGTATGTGTTTGGGGCAGTGTGAACCTTTCGTTATGGTCGGCGTTGAAGCAACCAATTTTGATCGCAGATTGCTCGACGAATACAACGAGGAGCTTGGTGGGGTTCTTGTTATAGAAGACACTGGGGACAAGATAGTTGTGTCATTTCCAGATGGAATGAACGAGTGTGACAAAAATAACGCTCACACGATTCTAGAAGAGTCATTCGGCTTTGTATAGCCTTATACCGCGCAGCATATTAATATGCTGCGCGGTTTTACTTATTCAAGTGGTTGAGCGTCTTTAATATCAAATACACCCACTTTCGTGCGACGAAGGTTTTGTAACGTCGCTGGGTAGCCAAGACGACGGCCGAGCTCCTCGGCGAGCGAGCGAATGTAGGTTCCCGAACCAACCACGAAACGCACTGTTGCTACAGCTCGACCCCCGCCTATTTCGAACTTCTGCAACTCAACTTCGTCTACTCGCATCTCTCGCATAGGCACTTCAGTCACCACCTCGCCCTTCTGCTCAGCTTTACGAGCCTTTTTGTACATCGCTACTCCATCGATTTTTATTGCGCTGTATGCAGACACAGGGAGGTTCTGTACACCGACCAGAGCCACGAGTGCGGTTTTTACTTCGTTTTGCGAAAGTTCTACCACTTCCCTTTCTTCCAAAATGATTCCTTCCAAATCTCCCGTCGAACGTCTCTCACCAATCCTAACTTCTGCGACGTATTCCTTATCAAGCTTTATGAGCTCAGTGAGCTTCTTCGTACCAACACCAACTCCAACCAGCATTAAACCGGTTGCAAGTGGATCGAGCGTCCCTGCGTGTCCGATCTTCCTGATTTGAAGCTGTCGTCGCAAAATCCGAATCACATCCATAGATGTGATTCCCTTTGGCTTGTCTATCAGTAACAATTCAGGTACCTCTGCCATGAGTTATTAGAGAATGAGTACAGTCGGGTCGATGACGAGGATGAGACCGAGGATGAACATAAGAATACCGCCAATAAGGAGTGAGAGTTGGGCGTATTTGCCACCGTGCGACTGAAGCTTTGAGTAGCCCCAGATAGCGAGTCCAAAGACTACGAAGTCATCGACCATATAGCCAATGGTGTAAACAAGAATGTACCACTGACGCTCGAGGGCGCTGAGCATGTTGATTTCGAGTATCTTGGTATATGCCTGCGGGATACCGATAGAACAAGCGAACTCAATGATATTAACCGAGAACGCAATCACCAGAATTGCCGCGATTGAAGCGAGCGTAATCGGCTGATTAATAATCGCTTGAAACTTACTAATCGTCTTCATCTGCGTATCAAGATCGGTGATGTCGCAGACAAGTGTCGCTTCTTTATTCTTGTGCCAACGCCACAGGAAGAATATTGCTCCACCAAGCGAGAGAAGTCCGACGAGCGGTGTTACATAGCGGTCGAGTGCCACGAAGTCCCATGTTTTGTACCAGACATTCAAGATCATGTTGTACATGACCGCTTCTGCGATGATGAAAATACCCGCGAGGAAAATCATCTTCTTCTTACTCCCCGCTTGTGAGAGTAGTGTGAGGAAAGTGATAAGTACCCACATTGCACAGGGATTAAAACCGTCAATCACTCCAAGCACAGCTGAAAGTGTAAAGAGTGAGAATGTCTGCAAATCTACCACTCCCAAAAATGGTAAATCAAACACAAATTGACTGGTGTTAGTATCACATTCAAGCCCACTACATCCTCCACCTACGACCACATCCTGTTTTGGTGCACGAGCAAGATGATCTTCAATAGTGCGGATATCTGTGTACTTTGCTCTTTCAATCGCATCTTTAATGGCCTTGCCAGTAGTTTGCTCACCGTTGAACCCGACCAGCACCGTTTCACCAACCACAGTAACTGGCGTTACTTTGGAAATATCGTGTTTTTCAGCGAGTTGGTCGTAGAGCGCCTTCGCTTGGTCATCTTTTACAATATTAAGATACTCATAAGTAATATCTTCATTGTATAGATACTTAAACTGCTCCTTGCAAAACCCACAATCGTCGCGACCAAACATGATAACGACCGGTTCAGGGGTCAGTACTTCTTGCGCCTGTGCGAATGGGATACTAATGAAAAATAATGGAAAGAGGGCCAAAAGGCTAGCGATTTTTCTCATGAGGACATGCTACCACAAAATGATGTAGTATTCTTTTACTTATGGATATAACGCTTGATACGGGTGCGGCCCTCAAATATTTCAAGAAACACGACCCGCTCATGGCCGAACTTTTAAAGGCTTCACTCAAGGGAAATACTCCACTTACACTTCCCACACCCAAGAAACCAGCCCAGTATTTTGGGAGTATTGTGACTTCAATTGTTAGTCAGCAAGTAAGCACTCATGCCGCACGTGCTATAAACGCTCGTGTAAAAAAGGCACTAGGGACCATTACCCCCAAGAATGTGGTTGCGATTCCATTTGATACCTTAAAAGCCTGTGGACTTTCCACAAAGAAAACAGAATATATTAAACGCAATGCAGAATTGTGGCACGAAATCCAGGTACGGAATTTTGTGCACATGGATGACGAAGATATAATAAAAGAGCTGATTAAGCTCTATGGGATTGGTCGCTGGACGGCTGAGATGTTCTTGATATTCTCAATGGGACGACCAGATGTCTTTTCGTATGGAGATTTGGGCTTGATGCAAAGTTTTGCCACACACTACAAACCCCACCATGTACGCAACATGGAAGCAGTGGTAAACATGTGGTCACCATATCGGACCATTGCTAGTTTGGTTCTATGGTACAAAAAAGACATATAAAAACTACTTAATTAGTGTAGCATGTCCTTTCTTATCAAGAGCGCGTAATTCACTTGCAAGCGCCTTATAGTCAGGGAGTACCTCTGCCACTAAATTCCAAAATTCCTCCCCATGATTCATATGCACAAGATGGCAAAGTTCATGCACTATGATGTAGTCGCTAAGATGTGGCGGGAGAAATTGAATTTTATAGTTAAAATTAAGATTCATACCTGACGAACAACTCCCCCAACACCGTCGTTGGTTGCGAATCGCAACACGGTTCCAAGTGAGAGCATAGTGCTGATTAAAATGAGCGAGACGCTCAAGCACCACCGTCCGAGCAGACTCTTTGTGCGCAACATAATGCTTCGTCACCGTAGTTGCACGCTTCCGCACTGCTCGTTTTCTCCTATACCACAACATGCTAACGATTAAGATACGTAACGGTGAGTTGGAGTACTGTAGCGAAAGAAACCCATACGAGATATGGAATTTGCATATACGCTACCCATTTGGCATAAGGCCACACCACCCACATCATCCAAGGAATAGTGAGAAGGACCACTAGGATTATTATTGAAGCCAACGGCAAGTTACTGAGTCCAAACTGAACCGGCGTAAAAGAAGCGTTTGCAATAATGTTGATTACAAAAGGAAGTGCGACGAGCTTGGGAATCTGGCCATGCCAGATTTTAAGGAAGACATACCCAAAACTAATGGCAATCATTATATACAGAACGCTCCAAACAGGACCGAAAATCCAAGCCGGTGGAGAGAACCACGGCTTTACATACTGAGCATACTGAGAATATCCATCATTCATGATAAGAGTATATCATGTACAAAAAAGCGGTCGCCGAGCGACCGCTTTTTTAAAGTATCTCTACTTAATCGTCATCCTCTGAATCATCTTCGTCATCCGACTCATCCTCATCTTCATCCTCATCTTCATCTTCATCCTCGTCACTGTCGTCATCGTCATCGTCATTTTCATTGTCATCGTTACTGTCGTCGTCTTCGTCATCAGCAGTATCATCTGAATCTCCTTCAAGGATATCGATAACTTCTTCTGATGCCTCAAGAGCGTCATTAAACTTATTCTTCAGGAGTGCTCGTCGAGCTTCAGCCATCTTTTTCTTTGCTTCAGCGAGTGTCTCCTCTGCGTCGCTGATATCTTCTTCATCAGCATCGTCATCCTCCATGTCTTCAATGCTTTCACGGAAACGATTGAGCTCATTTTGTGCATCAACTACTGCGCGACGAGCGTCATCACGGGTGACTTCGTCATCGTTGCTGTCGTCATCCTCATCCTCATCAGCATCATCTTCATCCTCGTCATCGTCATCGTCATCACTATGCTTATCCTTTACCTTTTCACAGAGTGAAGCCCTAAATGGTCTAGTGAAGTCACAATCCCCCCACTTCTCTTGTAGGCGAGCACGAATTCTATTCTTAGCTTCTTCTGACCTCAACAACCCTGGCTTTACACCGTCTTCACGGAGCTCCTTGATTGCTTCTCGAGTAGCCTCATCGAGGACTCCAGTGACTTCAAGACCGTATCGCGCTTGGAATTTCATAAGTGCTTCTTTAGTCTTTGGACCAAAGAAACCAGTTGGCTTCACCCCAAAAAGAGTTGGGTCAGTTGCCAACACCTCTTGTGCCTTAAGCACATCCTCACCTTCTGATCCTTCACGAAGGTCAGACATGAGTTCTTTGATTTCACCCTTTGCAGCATTAAGCTTCTCTTGCAAACTTGCAATTAATTTCATCAATTGCTCAATTTGAGCAAGCATACTTGCTTGACTCTTAACTGTTGTTGTTTCTTCTGCAGATACTGTACTCACACCACCAAGGGCAAAAATAGTACAAAGTGCACCAGAAATAATAAGTTTTTTCATGTTTATGTAAATAATCAATTAAGTAATAACAAACTCACCAGTGCGAAACTGATTCCTTACATAATACGTCTCTAGACAACAAAATGTTGCACCCTTATCCACTTAAAATACCGTTTCTTTTCCTTCTAGGAGAAATTCTACTCTCGCCAATCGAATCAGACTGTAGTCATATTTCTCATTCGTCTCCTCGTAGAGCGCCTTGAGTCGCTCTGTACCATGTTTTTGAATTGCTACATCAAGCGCACGCCGAGCGACCATCCACCCTGACTTTGGCTCAAGGTGCTTAACATCATCAATGGTAACTTCCCCATCCGTCGCGAGTTTCTCTACATGTGTCCATACGGTGGATTCAGCAATTCCTCTTTCCTTAGCAATCACACCAATTGACTTTCCTTCTTTTAAAAACATCTTAGTCATCGCAAAGGTGCTTTCCTTTTGAATGCGCTCAACTGAGGTTTTTGGGGCGCCAATTTCTCCTGGCTTTGGAATTTTTCCACCTTGTGCTACCACAAAACGTTCGTGCATTTCCTCGACTTCACCCTCCTCCATTTCTTCAAAAGCCTCTTCCGCTGAGTCTGATTGCTCATGGAAACGTTTGTCCTGCACTACAATCTTCGGGTCTACTTGAAGTGCGTTTGGATGCATACCAAGCACCTTGAGTCCATCAAGTGAGCGTACGCGCGAGAGCGCGACATACCCTTGTCCATACACAAAGGCCTTCGACAAATCAATCTCCGCAGCATCGAGTGACATTCCCTGACTTTTATGTACGGTAATCGCCCACGCGAGACGAAGTGGAAGCTGTTCAATTGAAGCCAGCACCTTCTTGTCTTCAACAATTTCCCACGTGGTTGGTTTAATTGTGATGTATTGTCCGTCAGTGGTTTCAATCACTGGATAGCCTTCTTCAAATCGAGAGACTCTCGCCAGCGTGCCGTTTACATACCCCGCTTCAAAGTTATTTTTGGTGCACATCACCATCGCATCTTCTTTGAGTGTCAGATGTTGCGGTGAGATACAGTTTTTCATGAGCCCCTCAATAAGTGGCTTTCGTCCCGTGCCTGTCATTTTAAATACCCGTGCGGGGGCAGGTAGCTCCGCAAGCTTTGCGGTATTTACAGCATCCACATCAGCATTGTGCGTGTAGAGGCGGGTTGGTTCGAGGTGTTCAAAAGCGATTTCAGTTTGTTCTTGAAGCAAAGTGTAGTGGTCGTCTTCGATTTCATTACGACGAATTGAGCCAAGGAGACCAAGCAGTAGTTCATCTTCCTGACGGTACTGTTCGGTGATGTAACAGATGAGTGGCTTTAGGTTATCCCACGCACGTGATTCAAATGCGTAACGCATCATGTCACCCTGCCGTGTTACGGGCGGGAGTTGGAAGAAGTCGCCGACAAAGACGACCTGCATCCCTCCAAATGCCTCCGGCTTTTGGCGAACTGTCCTCAATATCTGATCCACCATATCAAGCACCTTCCCATCAAGCATGGAGATTTCATCAATCACCAAAACCTGCGCGCTCTTTGCACGCTTCACTACTTTTTCGTTACTCCCAATCATATCCAGGTCATACGAAGAAAGTTGGTCGCGAATACCCAATCCACTCCATGAATGAATCGTCATCCCACCGATATGTGT
>JAGOON010000001.1:0-67748 GCA_017992505.1 Minisyncoccota bacterium
GTCTATCACATCGCTATTGTGCGCAATATTTGCTAGGATTCTGTCATGAAGATAACCTCGGCAGTATTTGTAAAAGGAGTGACGGGAGATAATGAGATTTTGGAAGATGGGACTCCACAGATTGCTTTTATTGGGCGCTCGAATGCTGGTAAATCGAGCCTCATCAACTCCCTGACAGGAAAGAAAAATCTTGCTATCACCAGTAACACGCCTGGCCGAACTAAGGAGATCAATGTCTTTAAAATCAATGGCACGCATTACTTCATTGATCTCCCTGGCTATGGGTACGCCAAGACTGGTGGAAAGGCGCTCGAGAAATTGAATAAGCTAATCGTCTGGTATCTCCTTGAATCTAAGCATAATCCTAAAGTAGTGGTCCTGATAGATTCTGTGGTCGGTCCGACTGTTGATGATCTAACGACTCTAAAAGAACTCGAACGAACTGGAAAAGAGATTGTGGTGGTAGCCAATAAAGTAGACAAGATGAAGAAGTCCCATTACCTCAACCACATGAAGAAGCTAAGTCAGCAGATTAAAGGCCATAAACTCTTCCCCTACTCTTCTGAAACCAAATTTGGTATTGAAGAGCTGACCAACGAGCTTTTGTCGTAGTTAAATCACAACCAATACTTCCCCACTTTCGTTACAAAAGGTATGAAAGCGATTAAAATTATTGGGTTTGGTGTTCTGATACTCCTCGGTGCCTTTATGGTGGTATTTGGTGAATACGACGATAGTCCTGGGTTACAGGGGCTCGGAATAATTATAACCATCACTGGCGTAGTCTTTACATTCAAACGAGTGCGGAAGAAATAACCCTCTCTTGCCCACCGTGGCAAATAGATGTATGGTTTCAGATGGTAGAACATTCCCTTAACCAAAGCACGGAGGACGTTATGGCTTCCAAGATGGAGCGTATTAAGCAAAAGCGTATCGAGCGGAAACAATGGGTCGCAGGCCGGCTCAAAGTCGCTGGAAACTCTGCGCTCGACGCTGCGGCATTCGTCGGCATCAATCCCCGTACCTGGCGGGAATGGGTGGCGCTCGGCACCCTCCCACGCGAGAAGAAACAGCTCATTCTTGAAGCGCTCTCTGTCGGGGAGCAGGAAATCACTAAGCATTTTGCTTGGCGTCCAGCCTAATTATTCAACGGGGGGTCGCATACTGCGACCCCTTTCTCTATTAGCTTTGGTGGTATACTAGCATTTGTCATTATTATCGTAGCCTCATATATGAATCAACTTTTGAAGACCAAAATTAAGATTGTCGGTACCCTTGGTCCTAATTCTGCCGACCAGAAAATGATTGAGAAGATGCTCATCGAAGGGCTCACTGTCGCTCGTGTAAACATGAGTCACGGTGACTTTGATGTACACGCCAACACAATTAAAAATGCTCGCGCAGCGGCCAAGAAAACTAAGCGACCACTGGCGCTTCTCCAAGACCTCTCTGGTCCAAAAATTCGGATTGGGGATTTTGATACCGAAGACGTGACGCTTGTAAACGGGAATAAGCTCGTTCTTACCACGGAAAAGTGCGTTGGAACGGTTGAGCGTGTGTCGGTAAACTATGAGAAACTTCCGAAAGAAGTTGAGGTTGGTATGCATATCTATCTCAATGACGGAAAGCAAAAGCTTCTTGTTGAGAAAATAGCTGATACCGATATCCATACTAAGATTATTTCTGGTGGCACTATCAAAGGTCGTCGCGGAGTTAATGTTCCCGACGCTGACCTCTCTATCTCTTCCCTCACTCCAAAGGACAAAAAGGACCTCAAATGGGGCCTCGACCAAAAGTTTGATTTTGTGACACTTTCGTTTGTACGTAACGCCAAGGATATCAATGATTTGCGAAAGCTGATTCCAAAGGAACGAAAAATTGCGATTGTGGCAAAGATTGAAACAAAGTTCGCGATTGAAAATCTTGAGGAGATTGTGGAAGCGGCTGATGTCATCATGGTGGCACGTGGCGACCTCGCGATTGAAATGCCACTTGAAAAAGTGCCCCTCCTTCAAAAGCGAATCATTAAGACCGCTAATCGACTTGGTAAGCCAGTAATTACCGCCACCCAGATGCTCGACTCAATGCGCATTGCTACAGTCCCAACCCGCGCTGAAGTCGCCGATATTGCAAACGCGATTCTCGACGGTACCGACGCGATCATGCTTTCTGATGAAACTACTATTGGTAATCACCCCGACCTTGCGATTTCGGTTATGTCGCGTATCGCACACGAAATTGAGAACGATCCGCTCTTTATTGAGCACCAAGCTGATTGGAACTTTTCAGCGAGCAACGTCTACGACGGTGTCAGCCGTTCAATTGCCCGTAACGTAGTGGCTGCAAAGGCTAAGGCAATTGTGGCTCTTAGTGAGAGTGGTCACACTGGTCGCGTCGTCGCCCGTTACCGTCCGCAAGTGCCTATTATTGTCCTTACCCCAAGTCAAGAGACCTTCAATAAAATGCTCGTTGTCTACGGTTGTGAGCCAGTACTCATCAAGAGCGTCAAAAGCCTCCAGGAGGCCCAAAAAATGGCTCGGAAGATGGTTATAGACTACGGTATTGCTAAGACTGGAGAAGCATACATTCTGACCGCGGGTATTCCCTTTGGATCAGCTGGAGCTACCAATATGATGATTGTTGAGAAGGTCTAAGTAACAAAAATACCCCGCTTCGGGGTATTTTTGAAATGAAACTTCTCCACTATCGTATATAATGTCATCTATGAAAAAACAAACTGTTTTAGTCACAATTATGGTTTTACTGGTTGGAGTAATTGGCGGATATACCCTGAGCAAGACTGGGTTATATGGCTCTATCGTGGACAGATACAATAAAGACAATTCTCATAGCCAACCACCGAAAGAAACGTTTTCATCTGAGATGCACGGGATACATGACGCGGAAGTGCTGAGTGAGAAAAAGTTTATCGAGGGAATGATTCCTCACCACAAGGAAGCCGTTGATACCGCTAACGAAGTCCTTGCCCGTGGAGAAAATGTCGAAGTACGAAAGCTCGCTGAAGCTATCGTGACAGCGCAAGAAAAAGAAATCTCTAACATGAAGACGTGGTATACAGACTGGTATGGGGAAAGTTACATCGCAAAGAGCGACTATGTACCGATGATGCCAGACCTTTCTACGCTCTCTGGAAAGGAACTTGATCGAGCGTTTCTGGAAGGAATGATAGAACACCATATGGGAGCACTGATGATGGCACAGCAAGTTTCAAGAAGTGTCGAGCATCCAGAGATTACCGCACTCATACAAGCCATAGCGGAAACCCAATCCGCAGAAATTATAAACATGCGAATTCTTTTGAAGCAGGTGTAACGAAAATAAAAGAGCCCCGCAACGCCCCTTCGACGAAGCCGCTTCAAGTACCCTCGGGGTGGCCGGGGCTCTTTTATTTTGCCTTACACTTCCCTCGCACCGTTACTTCAAGTTCATCAATAGCAAACGCCTCAAGTCCAAGAAGTTTAATGATTTTTGCATCGGGTGCCTTAAAATGAATCACTTTCTCACAGTCACTGCAGATAGCATGGTGGTGTGGCTCGGGTTGGTACTCATAGAGTGCTTCATCAGTACCAAGTGATACCCGTCTAATGAGTTTCTCTTTAGCAAAAGCGTCCAGGTTTCGATAGATTGTTACCAAATCGATATCAGGAAGCATTTTGTGCACTGCTGAAGCCGAAAGCGCACCCTTCTCTCTTTGGAGTAGAACAAGAATCTTCTTTCTTTTATCGGTAAGTTTTATAGTCATATGCAAATTACTTGCATATTATCACAGCTTTGCTAGAATGCAAATTATTTGCATTTATTTTTAGTATGATTATTGACGCCCTTATTGCTTCCTTATTAGTCGCTGCAGCTTCACTGATTGGAGCTTTCATTTTTGGTAGTAACCAAACAATTGCTAAATCTGAGCGTGTCATTGTCCCGCTTGCGGTTGGAGTTTTTCTCGCTCTTGCGCTTTTTGAACTTATCCCCGAAACATTACTTTCCGCACCTGAACTTGGTGGTGTGGCGGTGATGGCTGGGTTTGTGACATTTTATATGCTTTCAAATTTCCTTCACAAACGATTCCATCACCTCGAGGCTGATGAGTGTGACAAAAAAGGCGCAGCCTCACTCATTCTTATCGGCGACGCTGTTCACAATCTCGCCGATGGGTTCATTCTTGGCGGTGCGTTTTTGGTTGATCCTGCCGTAGGTGTTGCCGTCGCTTTTGGACTCGCGATTCATGAAATCCCACAGGAAATCGTTGAGTTCGGAGTACTCCTACGAGCTGGATACAATCGTACACAAGCAGCTATCCGAAACCTCATCTCTGCCAGTACTATTGTTTTTGGAACACTTATTATTATTTTGATTGCTGAGCACGCCGATGAATATGTTTGGCTTCTGACAGGGTTTGCAGCTGGTAACCTCCTCTACTTGGCAGCGTCAGATTTGCTTCCACGTATTCATGGACAACTCAAAGAGTATGGCGGTATGAATAAGGCTGCGATATTCATTGTAATTGGCTTCATGGTAATGGCTGGTGTTATAGAATGGACACACGAAACATTTGGACACGGACATGAACACGTCGAGGATGCGGAAGAATCTGAAGACCATCCACATGAGGATGAAACCCTGTAAGACTTTCATCATGAATACAAAAGGCGCCGACTCTGTCGGCGCCTTTTGTATTCCCTACCTCAATTGCTTCACATCATTCAAAATTTCAAGTGCGTGTGTGGCTGGGTCTACCTTTGGGTACACTCTTTTGATGCGACCGTCAGTACCTATGAGGTACGAAACTCGCGCAATACCCATAAATGAACGTCCAAACATTGATTTATTTTGCCATGCTCCATAGGCCTCAATACAGTCGCCCTTTGTATCTGAAAGTAATGTAAACGGAAGTTGGTATTTTTCTTTAAATTTCTTGTGTGACCTTGGCGAATCCTTACTCACTCCCAAGACACTAATTCCCAATGACTCAAAGTCTTTGTAGACGTCGGCAATCATACAGGCTTCTTTGGTACACCCTGGAGTGTCATCTTTTGGATAAAAATACAACAATACTAGTTTTCCTTGATACTGATTAAGGGAGTGTAGTATTTCATTTTCATCGGGAAGAGAAAACGCAGGAGCCTTTGTGTTGATTTCGAGCATAGTATTATTTTCGTATAATCCATTCGTCATCTTGGCGAACAAGTAGTTCTGAAGCATGGTTTGGGTCGGCCATTACCTCTTCCACAATTCTTTCCGCACGAATCCCTTGCGATGCTTTTACTAAAACCACATCTCCATACTGCAAAAGTGCCTGGAGTTCTCTCCCTGCCTGTGCACTGTCGTCATACTGGAGGATATTATCCTCAGGCATACCCATATTGAGCGCGCCTTCGGCTATCTTGCGAGCGCGGACACCAACAGTGAGGAGCATATCTGCGGAACGTGCTACCAGGGCACCAATTTTCTCATGCTCCTCTGAAGAAAAGCGCCCAAGCTCTAGCATGTCACCCAAGACCGCTATCTTACGCTTGGCGTGTTTCATTTCAGAAAGCGTTTGCAGTGCAAGCTCGCACGCAGTCGGTGAAGAGTTGTATGTGTCATCAATGATCATAGTGGACTTAATTCCTGGAATAAGTCGCGCTCGACCGTTTGGTGTTCGTAAATCCTTGAGTGAAGTCACTGCTTCTTCAAGTGAAATACCGAGCACATCAGCAACCGCAACTGCGGCTGCGCATGCGTATGCATGCTGAGTACCAACCGTTCCAGAAATTTGAAGTGGAATGGACTCTCCTGCGTGTGTAATAGTGCACTGCATTCCGACCGCGACATCATCGGAATAAATAACCGCATCATCCGTCGCCATGTAGTCGGTTTCAATGTAGCGACTGAACCCAAGCGAGCGCTGCAAGACGTCTCCCAACTGTTGTTGTATGAGCATATCATCATGATTGTATACAAGTGTTCCATCAACTTTCAGCGCCGACACCAATTTCATTTTTTCTGTAATGACTGCTTCTGGGGTTTGAAAGTATTCAACATGTACTGGAACCGACGGAAGACGAGTGAGCACCACCACATCTGGTCTTATCCAACGAGAGAGTCGTTCCATGTCACCTGGTCTATCAATACCCATTTCAAGTACGAGCACAGCTGGATACTCTTTGGAAAAGAACGCAATAAAAAAACCATCGAGGATATTCTTAATCCAAAGGAGTGGATTACCCCAGGCGTTATGGAGTCCGAGTACAGTGATTGGTACACCAATTTCAGAATTGAAACTTTTTTCACTCTTACGTGCTGAAACGGAATTCTTTATCGCAGAGTAAATGGCGTCCTTGGTGGTCGTCTTACCGACATTACCAGTCACGCAGACAATGGTCGGTTTGTGGCGATTGAGAAGCACCTTTGCTTCATAGGAAAGAATTTTTACAACAACAGACTTACAAAATGCTTTCATAGATTATCGATCGGGAGGAATTGAATAATAGTTAATGAGAAACCGCGCAATCTCCATAAATGGGTCGGTAAGGGTTTCTGACGCGTATTCTACACCCTGTGGCTCAACTGTATACATAAACACGATAAATCGGGGTTCGTAGGCTGGGAAATAGCCAAAAAAGGAGTGTAGGTACTTGTCCTCATAGTATCCACCACCGTTAGGGTCTGCTATCTGGGCAGTTCCAGTTTTGGCACCAATTGAATAGTGTGGGAGGGCGACATTTCCACCTCGAAGAGCTTCATCCACAACGACCGTCAACATGCGTGAAATTTCCTCACTGGTAGATTCCTTGAGCACTTGTTTTGATTCCGGGTACTGTATCTTTTCTATGGTGCCGTCATCATATTCAATTCTATCGGCGAGGTGTGGAGTTACGAGCCTGCCACCATTTGCCAAAGTTGATAGGGCTCTAATGGTTTCAATTGGCGTGAGTGCAATACCCTGTCCAAAAGAGGCAGTTGCATACTCGACATCTCGGGGAGATTTTAAGTTTTCGATGAGGCCATGTGCTTCGCCCGGGAGATCAATTCCGGTTGGTTCTCCGAGACCGTAGTTTATGAAGTAGTCACGGAAGCGTTCCTTGCCCATTTTCGACACAATATACGCTACACCGGTATTGAGTGACTGATTGAGCACTTGTTGCATTGGTACTGTTCCGCGTCCTTTCTTATCAAAGTTACAAATTGTGTACGTATTCAAATCAATGCAACCTGGGTCGTAGTAGGTAGTGCCAGCATTCACAGTGCCAGCATCAAGGCCAGCTGCCATTGTGAGTGTCTTTATAATTGAACCCATTTCATAAACGTCTTCAACAAGCGGGTTTCTGAACTGCTCAATAGTGGCGTCTTCACGGGAATTTAAGTCAAAGCTTGGCACCACATTCATCGCGTAAATCGCGCCAGTATTTGGATCCATAATAATCGCGCCAGTCATTTTACTCTTATACAGGTCGTTGGTTTGTAGAAGCACCGTATCAAGGAGTCGAGACACCGCTGGCTCAAGCGTCGTTACTACATCACCACTACGCTTTTGTTCACTTTTATCGACAAATTCACCGACATTACTAAAGAGTTCAGCAAAGAAATTAACTGACATCACTTCACGCTTGCGGTAGAGTACTTCGTCGTATTGTCGTTCTAGACCAAACTTTCCGCGAAGTTCATTACCATCTTCGTCGGTATATCCCACAAAGCCCACCGAGCGCGCAGCGACAGAACCTCCTGGGTAATAGCGCCACTGGTTGCGATATAAAAGCGCCCCTTCAACGTGCATTTTTTCCAGTTCTTCAGCCTGTTCATTGGAAAGTCTATCTTCAAGTTCAACGTAGGTTCGATTGTTGAGTGATGCACGCTCCACACAGAGGTCGCGTTCAATAGTAACGAAGTTTCTTATCTTTTCACAAAACTCAGACGCATCGACAACATGCTCGGGATTTACCGCAAGCAAGTATCCTGCCTGAACAGCAGCAGCGGAAAGTTTTTCGTTGTCTTTGGTGGTAAAAAGAATAGAACCACGCGAGTACAAATCAGACTTCGTGTGCACATATTGTTTTTCTGCTTTTTCGCTATAGTAATCAGCGCGAGCAATTTGTAAATAATAGAGTCGACTTATCAAAAGCAGACCAATGACAGCAACAACGACCGAGAGCAGCCTAATTCGGTTGGTAAGTTGCTGGCGTCGCATAGGAATTAGTTGTCACGAAGCACGAGACTAGTCTCACCTCGAGTGATAAAGATTTTTTCGGTATCAATGCTATAACCTTCAAGATTTGCAATACGGTCAGCAATTTTGTGTTGCGATTGGATGTACGTGGTTTCAAGCATAGCGATTTCGGTACGGAGCTGATTACTTTCCTGAGTTGCCTCTTTACGCATCACCACATGCACCACAGAAAGGTTTAGAAAATACAAATATGCAACGACCGCCGTCATTAATAACCCTACACAGAGCGCTGTCTGCTTAGATGGTGAAATTTTTATTGATTTGATAAGCGCGACGTTGTACATGTTGGCTATAGTTTGGTGATTACTCGTAATTTTGCGCTCCGTGCTCGAGGGTTCTGGCTAAGTTCTTCCCTCGTTGGAGCTATCGGTTTTTTGGTTGTTGGGTTGGCAAGACCCGCGTCTTTGAGAGTGCGGAAGTAGTGCTTTACTACTCTGTCCTCAAGGCTATGAAACGTGATAATGGCCATTCTTCCGCCAGTATCAAGGGCGGTAAAGCCATCTTTGAGAAACTGTTCGAGTGCTCCGAGCTCGTCGTTCACGGCGATACGGAGCGCTTGGAAGGTCTTGGTCGAAGGATTTACCTTGCGGTAGTGCATGGGTGGAAAGACTGATTCGATGATAGTGACAAGCTGTCCAGTAGTCTCAATTGGAGCTACTCTACGAGCGGTGACTATCGCCTTTGCTATCTTTCGAGCCATACGCTCCTCGCCGTATCCGAAGATAATGTCGGCAAGTGAGCTTTCTCCCCACTCATTCACCATGTCGCGAGCGGTGTACTCGTACTGCGAAGGAGCCCCAAAGGTCATATGGAGTGGTTCATCATGCATAAAAGAGAATCCCTTTCCCCCTTCTGCAAACTGTTCCATTCTCCAACCTAAGTCGGCCAAGATGGCGTTCACGTTTTTAATATGTAAAGAACCTAGAATGTCGGTAATGTTCCGAAAATTGTTGTTGACCAAATGAATGGTCGGCTTCGCGTCAGTGAATGTTTTTCCCTCAAAGGCAGTTTCGTCTGCATCGATGCCGATGTAGGTACCTTCTGTGTTGAGACGTTTGATGATTTCCTTTGCATGTCCTCCTGCGCCAAAAGTTGCATCAACAACTATGTCACTCGAACTGGGCGACAAAGCATCCACAGCTTCCTGCTGTAATACGGTAATGTGTTGCATACCAACGGTGTGAATTTAGAGGACGCCAATCTCTCCAAGCTTTTCTGCCAAAGCATCAGCTTGTTCTTCGATTGAGCGCTTGTAAGTCTCCCATCGTTTCTCATCCCAAATCTCGATACGACTATGGATACCAGCCAAGACTACACTTGACTCAAGTTTTCCAAATTCTTTCAAGAAGTCTGGCACGAGAATACGTCCAACTGAATCCACCTCCACCTCTGTGGCTCCTGACAAGAAGAATCGATTGAAGCTTCTTGTATCCGCCTGCCCGAGTGGGAGTTCACCGATTTTCGCAGTGATTTTCTCCCACTCCTTGAGCGGATATACGAAGAGACAGTTATCAAGTCCACGTGTGACGACAAGCCTTTTCCCAAGTTCCTCCCGCCATTTAGACGGTAAGGAGAGCCGTTTCTTAGGATCCAACGTATGCTTGTATTCGCCAATTAACATAAACTTGATAGTCGAGCTAGTTTGGTGACCAACCACAATCTAATGTGGAGAGGATTGTAGCGGGTCACCAAACTAGCTCTGACATACTACTTTCATAGTATACCACTATCTCCCACCACTCGTACATTCTATACCACTTTACCCCACCAGCAACCACAGTTATCCACCTTTTTATTTAAATAAACAAAAAAGCCGCCCAACCGACTTTTTCTAAAGTGGTGAGCGGTTGTTGGGAACCGAAAGACTGACTTACGTCAGGAAGTCTACCTGTTGTTGACAGTCTTCACTGTTCTTCCAGGCAGCATGCGCCATCGCAACTAAGATGTCGGCAACTATCCCCGCGATCAGTTTGTCGATGTGAGGCTGAACGCCAGAACAAGTAACAACGATACCGCGCCGTTTGACACCGCCCCAGTAAGGCGTGTCACCTTTGAAAAGCAAGTGCGGAATGCAATCTGTTCGATCATCATTTCGGTCAGTCCAAAGCTGTGATGCTTTGCAACGAGCGATGCTATCGAAATCTGCCTCCAGCTTTTCTTGGCCGCCAAGAAAACTCTTCTCGTAGAGCAGAACAGGCTTCAACGGATAGTCAGGCCAGTTCGGATAATCCTCCTCGCAGTGGTCAACCATGCCAGGCACAAGCACAACAACATGACACTGCTTTCGTTTTGGTTCAAGTTCCTGACAAACCATAGACAGCGACACCAGGCCTGTCTGCGGTCCGTTCAGAATTATTTGAACTGCCGCGTCAACAGCCAACAAAGCCATCTCAGCCGTCATAAATTTTGGCGTGAGGAAAGGTTTTTCTTCGGTCAATGTACTTACTCCTTGTTAGGTAGGCTCAGGAAACTTCTCCTTGCACTAAGTTACAACGACTTCTATTAGCTGTCCACTATCTCTTTACTCTTCCCCCCTGAGTCGTTTTATCAAGAAATCTTTATCGAGGGTACTTAAAAACCAACCTACTTTTGGACCACTGTCTTTACCAAGAAATACTGTGTAGATGGCACCAAAAAATTCTTTTGGTGAAAGCTCCGACTCACTTTTCACTTCGTGAATGAGTTCGTGGAGGATTTGTCCGTCAATAGTTTCAAGTAATTCTATTTTGTCTGAAAGGAGTTTAAGCGCTGACTGTTGTACCTCTGTAAGTGACTGAGTTGCCTTGGGAATGTTTTGCTGTAGCGTAAAGATGAACTTGTCGTCTGCATACTCTTTGAGCCAACGCTTCGCGTACACGACTCGTTCGTCGAGTTCAGCCACATCAATATCAGTGAGTTCAGTCTCTTTCATTTTTGCTACCTCATCATAGATATCCATATGCGGCATTTGCACCAGAAAAGCTACTTGTGAGAAGCGTGGTAAATATCGTACAGGCAACTCCGCTCGTTCATCAGGCAAATGGATGAAGTTGAATACTTGTGAATCATCATCACGTACACCGCTCCAATACTTTTCTGCGAGCTTATCGTAGGTATCAAAGAGAACAGGAATTGCGTCCCCTTCTGGATCAAAATCAAGCTGACGATTGATTGGTGTCTTGAGTAGTAAGAGGCGCAAAATATGTGGTGGCAGAATATCTGTCATTTCTCGTGCTGAAGCAGCGTTTCCTTTTGAGGAAGACATTTTCTTTCCACCCACCAAGAAGAATTCGTTGAAGACACCGTATGGTGGCTCATGGTCAAAAATTTCGCGACAAATCGCTTCAGCTACTTGCCTCGAACCACCCTTGGTGTAGTGGTCTTTTCCGCCCCCTTCGAAGTTCACATTCTGTGCAACAAACTTCGCCGCCCAATCGAGCTTCCATGGGAACTTGGCATTACCATTGTATGGCGACATGCGACCACTGTGACCACAACCCTTGGCCCACGCGATAGTGTCTGAACTACAAGTATAGTCGACAAGCTCTCCATCAAAGCCGGTGATCTTAGTCGCGCTTAGGTTGCCACAATTTTCACAGATAACATTCAATGGATACCAGTCTTCTGGCTTCTCGCTCTTTGAAATACGAAAATATATATCACGAACAACGGCACGCCGTTCTAATGCCTTTTGAATCATCTCATTCATCGCACCACTGCGATAAAGTTCGCTCGCTCGATAGACTTCTGCGCCAAAGCCAATTTTCTTGAGCACTGATACATATTCTTGTCCGTAGTATTCAGCAAAATTATCAAATCCTGGTTCTGGTGACGGAATGTTGCAAAGTGGCACACCCATGTACTGCTCGTACGTCGCGGTATCGAGATAATTTGGAATACCATCCATGGGATCGAAGTCGTTGATCTCAAACAAAAACTTTACATTGTGACCTCGACTTTTGAGTACATCAGCAACAATGGCGTGCATTGACGCGCTACGCAGTGAACCAACGTGTACTTGTCCTGAAGCAGTCTTTTCGTCACGAATAACAATTGGTTGTCCAGACGAAATTAGCGACGCGTATCGTCGCTCAACCTCGTCAGCAATAGCATCTGCCCAAAACATACGTAATGCTTATCCTAGCGTATACATAACAAAAAAGAAAGGTTCCTTCTGCAGCTCGCTGCCGCCAGATTCAGGTCTAGGAATGGACCTGAATCGTGGCGAAGCGCCTGCATAAATTCGCAATAGTCGGCTACGCCTCGTTTGCTCATTCAAAAGAAAAGGCCAGAGCTAATGCACTAACCTTTTCTTCTTACCCTGATACTTAAAATTGAGAAAGATGTTCGGATGCGAGGCGCGGGAGGAAAATTGTGTGAGGCGTACTTAATGTACGGTGAACATAATTTTACCGAACTACAACGAAGCAGACGGGCGTCTTACTCAACTTTTAAGACTTTGTACTTTTGCTTTCCGAGTGGCGTTTCAAATTCAAATTCGTCTCCCTTCTTCTTCCCCATCAATGCTTCACCGAGCGGTGAAAGGTAAGAGAGCTTGTGCTCGTGGATATTTGCTTCGTCTGAGCCAACGATGGTGTACTCTCGCTTTTCTTTATCCTTGTCTTTTTGGATTGATACAACTGATCCGAGTCCAACGACGTCACCATGCTTTTCATGTGCGACAATCTTTGCTTCCTTGATAGTCTTTTCGAGGTAGCCAATACGTTCTTCGATTGCTGCCTGCATATCACGAGCTTCTTGGTACTCGGCATTTTCTGAGAGGTCACCGAGACTTCGAGCGTACTCAAGTGACTCTGCAACTTCCTTTCGACGAACGGTCTTTAGGTGATCGAGCTCTTTTTTTAATTCTTCGAATTTCTCTGGGGTCAGAAACGCTTGTGTATCCATAATGTAAAATTTTCCTAATTATACGCACATAGTGCACTCGGTCAAATGGCGATTATTGTGTAGTTTGAAGTTCTGATTCTGCCTTTAAATATTCGGGGCGATGTACACTCATCCACTCCATGATTTCCCCCATAATACGGCCAGCTCCAAGCGCGTTACTACGGGGTGCATGGTCCATCATGAGGATATAAGCAAAGCGTGGTTCTTCATACGGCCAGAAGCCCGCTGACCACGAATTTACGTACGCATTGCCTGCACCCACTTCTGCGGTTCCAGATTTTGAGGCCACCGCCACATCTTTTCGCTCCATACCACGAGCAGTTCCGCCATCCATTGTCACCGTCTTTCGCATCCCCTCATGAATAATTTGAAGATACCCCTGGTTAAGGCCAATGTCTTTCCCTTCGACTGCAACACCTTTCTCAACGTGTGGTGTTAAGAGTGTGCCACCATTGGCGAGTGCCGCATACGCACGAAGCATTTGAATCGGGGTCGCCTGAAAACCGTACTGACCAATTGCTGTGAAATACGTATCACCAAGTCGCCAGTCGTCATCGAATGTTTCAAGCTTCCAGGCGGGATCTGGGACAATTCCTGCTTGTTCTTGGGCAAGAGTAATGCCAGTGAGTTCGCCCATGCCGAAGCGGCGATAATTTTCTGCCATTTTGGTAATCCCCAATCCAGGCTGGTCACCATAGCCACCACCGATGATGTAAAAATAAACGTTTGAAGAAAAAGCGATGGCTTCTCGCATCGTCATTGCACCATGAGCACGCCAGTCGTTGAACCGACTTGGGTTGCTTGGGTTGTAAGGATTGGGTACCAATATGTACCCGTTACTCACTATTGTTTTATTAGGACTGATAATTCCCTCTTCAAGTGCTTTGTACGCCACAAACGGCTTCACAATCGAGCCAGGAGTGTATGCACCACCGACAATTTTATTAAGAAACGGAAGACGCTCATCGTTGTTGTATGAGTTAATTGTCTCAATATCATCACCGTCGGCCATTACCTCTGGGTCATACGAAGGGAAGCTGGTGAGAGCCAGGAGCTCGCCTGTTTTTACATCCATAATCGCCGCTGCCCCACTACGAAAACCAGCTCGCTCACTTGAACTCGCAATAATCTGATACATCGCTTCTGAGAGTTCGGCGTCAATTGAGAGGTGTAACTCCGCCCCACTCCCTGGGTGATTAATTTCAAATTCACTCACAACATGATTGAGCGCATCGACTTCGACCACCTTACTACCATTTTCTCCTTTGAGGATATTGTCATACGCTAATTCGACACCACTTCTCCCGAGATAATCCGTGCGGAAGAAAAATCCCTTACTGTCTTTCTTTGGATAACTTACATACCCCAAGACCTGTCCCAACCCAAGTCGGTCAGTATAGGCACGAATTGGAAAATCGTACTCTCCGGTAGTATCAACTTCATTCCACACAATCATTTCTCCTGTACGATCAAACACTACTCCACGTTCCGCAATAATGTGCACTTTGTCGACACGATTGTTTTCGGAAATTTGCTTATATTCCTCTCCTTTCACTATCTGCAGAGTGAAGATTTGATAGAAAAAAACAAAGGCAATACAAGAAAAAAGAATACCCACCGTACGTACACTTCCGCGTTTGATTGGGAGCTCACGCTTCCCTTCCATACGACCCTGATTGAACGAGAGCATATTCGAGGCATCAAGAAGCACTTCCTCCACCTCAACATGTGACTGATAGCGATTACGTAGCTTCTTCATATCTCTTATATTGCATTAGAAGCTGTGGTCGGACAAATTCACTGGCGACATACCACAAAATAGCTACCATGGTGATCATAGGGACGGAATAGAAGGCTCCAAAATATCCATCAATAAAGACCGCGAGTGGGATGAGCAATAGCGCACCTACCCGAAAGGTAAATACGACGACTAACAAAAATCCAACAATCAGGTGGTTCTGCATGACCATAAGTGCGATAAGTATAAAAAGTACGCAGTTTAAAAAGAATTTCATAACGAACCAACGGTTGCGGTTGCAGTCGAAGTAGCGGTACTGCTCGCAAGATTAAAGTTTTTGGTATCAACAATAAGTGCGTCAGTGATGATGCGTCGGACTCGCTCTTCTATTTGTGGTGGTTCAACTGGAGTTACAATCTCACTAGCGACCGCGACATAACGAATCCCACTCACTGGACTAGGAAGAGTGATGTATCCATATTGCTCTGGTTGGGTCGGTCTGTTCTCGACATACTCCACTCGTCCAAACACCCCTGGATCAATACTTGGCACATGAACCAGATTGCCAACATTGAGTGGTATTCCTTGCGGTACGCTGACGCGCGCCACACCACCGCCAAAGCCCTCTAGGGTCGTCATCACATTGGCACCACTAATGTATGCTGTGGCGCTAAATCCTGGAGTTGTAAAGAGCTCCACAAAAGAATAGTGTGCACTCGTATGCGTCACGATACCAATCACATTGTCTGCACCGATATATACAGGTGCACCCTCTATAATACCGTCATCGGAACCACGATCGATTTGCATCAGATCGTAAGGGAGCTCTGTTGGACGCGCAATCACCGCTGCTGCGATACGCTCCTTTCCATCGACAGAAAGGAGTTGTCGTAACCACATGTTTTCTTCAAAGAGGCGCTGTTGGGTGAGGTCTGTACTCACCGCAATAGCGAGCTCGTTTTCAAGTGACTCGATATCTGTGATGAGTTTCTGTTGATCACGAAGAAACATCGGTAAACGATCAGATGATGTGCGAATCCACTCACTGGTGAGATGAACTGGATATAGCGCAATACGTCCAACAAGCGTGAACACAAACGGCAACGCAACACCAAGCAAGAGAATGACGATAGCAATAAAAAATACCTGCGTGATACGCTTCTGTTTATTAGTCTTAGAATTGTGTCGAGAATGAACCTTCATGATCAAGGAGAATTTCTTCGTACGCTTCAAGGTCT
Source organism: Minisyncoccota bacterium (assembly GCA_017992505.1). Lineage (GTDB taxonomy): Bacteria > Patescibacteriota > Minisyncoccia > Phycocordibacterales > UBA918 > OLB19. The sequence goes on from JAGOON010000001.1 coordinate 16,088, forward strand.
TCAACAACGATACCGGCACCGCGAATGACTGCCCGAAGTGGGTCTGGCACGACAATTACAGGTACCTGGAGAGCATGCTCAAGGAGGGCTGAAAGTCCTGGGATGAGCGCCCCACCCCCTGAGAGGTGGATACCGCGCTGCATCACGTCAGCAAGCACTTCAGGCGGTGTAATCTCAAGGGCGGCGCGCACATTCTCTACAATCGTATCAATGTGTCCAGCTACCGCATCGCGCACGTCAGAGTCGGTAATAACCACCTCGCGAGGTAAACCAGTCACCACATCTCGACCACGAATGACAAAATCCTTACCGCCATTTTGTGAGTTTGAAATGGCGGTAAGTGCAATCTTTGCATCTTCTGCCGTTTTCTCTCCAACATGCACTTTGAATTGATCACGCACATATGAAGAAATAGCAGCATTGAGATGATCTCCTGCAATACGCAAGTTTTTTGACACGACGAGTCCATTGAGAGAGATGATGGCGATGTCAGTAGTACCACCACCAATATCAACAATCATACTCCCTACTGATTTTCCAATGGGAAGCTTAGCGCCGATCGCTGCCGCCATTGGCTCTTCAATCAAAAATACGTCACGTGCTCCAGCATTTTTAGCAGCATCGTGTGCAGCACGCATTTCAACGTTGGTGATTCCCGACGGCACACCAATAAGCACTCTAGGAGCAATAAACGTACGTACTTCATTGCGTACTTTACTAATAAGATACGCCAACATCTCTTCAGTTACTTCAAAATCAGAAATGACTCCATCGACAAGTGGTCTGACAACTTCGATATGCGCTGGCGTTCGACCAAGCATGACCTTGGCTTCATTGCCGACCGCGACGAGCTGTCCCGTCTTTTTATTAATTGCAACAATGGTTGGTTCGTTAAGTAAAATTCCCTTCCCTTTGACGTAGACGAGTGTATTAGCGGTACCGAGGTCAATAGCGATATCGGTAGATAAGGCACAAAGCAGCGCGTTTAGTTGTCGCGTAAGAAAGTTCATGTGGCGGTAATTGTACTACGAGGCGTCCTTCGGGGCAAAATCTGCGAAAAGTTGCTCTTCGGTGAGCTGTCGCACTTCACTGGTTGCGCGAGTGACGACTTCGAAGAGTCCGTTTTCCTTCCCTTTCTTACTCACTACCACACGATACGGAATACCAATAAGATCACTGTCTCCAAATTTTTCGCCCGCTCGTGCTTCGACACGGTCATCAAAAAGTACTTCGACACCTGCATCCTTGAGTGATGTGTATACACCCTCTGCCCAATCTTTGATCTCATTATCTTCGAGATTGAGTCCCACAAGATGCACCTTGAATGGAGCAACTGCTTCTGGCCACACAAGACCCTTGTCATCACCGAGCACTTCAACGAGTGTACCCATGAGACGAGTTGGGCCAATGCCGTATGAACCCATGTAGACAGGAACATCTTCACCAGCCTCATTTTTATAGGTGAGTCCAAGTGGTTCTGAGAACTTTGTACCAAGATGGAAAATATTTCCTGATTCAATTGCTTTCTTTTCTACTAAATCAACTTTATTGAGACCGAGCTTCGCTATCACTTCATCGGTATACACTTCTTTATTGAGTGCAATGCCAGTTTTTTCGTCAACGTAAATTAAATCTTCTCCGGCGTCCGAAACTGTTTGGAATTCTTCTGAAAACTCACTGAAGATACCGCCTGAAGCGTAAGTGACATATGTAAGATGTCCCACTCCTACGCGTTCAAAAACGCGTTTGTACGCTTCGCGCATACGAGCATAAAATTCATTATGTTCAACTTCATCTCTAGAAAAATCGTAAAGATCCTTCATCATGAATTCACGACCGCGCATAATACCACTCTTGGCACGAGTTTCGTTGCGAAACTTATTTTGGAACTGATACGCGTACTTTGGCAAATCACGATATGAAGAGATGTGATCTTTCATAATCCGAGTGAGCGGTTCTTCGTGTGTGATACTAAGTCCGAGTACGGTGCCGTTCTTGAGTTCAGTCTTAAACCAGTTATCGACCTTCGCGTCGTCCCAACGGTCAGTTTTTTCCCACACTTCACCATCTTGGAGCGCGGTCATAACGATTTCCTGTCCACCTTCGCGATTCATTTCTTCGCGAATGATTTGTACGATTTTATTAAGTACTCGCAATCCAAGCGGGAGATAGCTATACACCCCAGCCATTTCTTTATAGACATACCCTGCACGGATAAGAAGTTGGGCATTCTTTGCCACTTCATCAGCCGGAGCTTCCTTTCGAGTTTTAGTAAATAGTTGTGTCTGTCTCATGGAAATTTAGAATAAGCGAACAATATCATTAAAAGTAACAGCTGCCATCAGTACCATAAGAAGCACGAAGCCGAGGAGATTGACCCAGCCCGTGACACGAGCAGGTACACGACGTTTTGTAATGGCCTCTACGACCACAAAGGCGAGTCTACCGCCATCAAGCGCTGGAAATGGAAGGAGGTTCACCACAGCGAGATTAAGGGAGATAATAGCGGTAAACATAAGGAGTGGCGTGAGGCCGTATGAGGCTGCGTCGCCTACCATACCAACAATCCCGACCGGACCGGCAATCGTTGAAAAATCTGCCTCACCAATAAGTGATTCTTTGAGTAATGTACCGAGTCCGACCGTAATACTGACGAGTCCGTCTACCGTCATCATAAAACCATCGCCGATAGCATTGATGAATGATTCCTTTTTGACTTCAATAAGTGAAAGTGAAGCACCGACCACGTACTTTGAAGCGTCTTCAGCAACCAAACCAGTCTTGGGAGTAAGTGAAACACTGACCATTTCATCATCGTGCTCGTATGTTACCGCGATCGCTTCTGGTGCGTGTTCGGAAACGAAGCTACTGAATGTACTTGGAGTTGGTGTTTTAAGAACATCGTTACCCGATTCTGCCTTTACGATTACCGAACCAACTGGGAGCACCCCTTCAGCTGGTGCTCCAGGGAGTGTTCCTGCAACAACAAGCTGTGAGTTTGCAGTCGCTTTTGATTCTTCAATAGCAGTTGGCACTCCGATAATAAGCACCAGAGTAAAGAGGAGCCAAGCAAAGAGTATATTCATCGTAATACCCGCAACCAACACCACAGCCTGTGCCCACTTTGGGCGCTCATGGAACGCGCGTCCAACATCTGAAGGATTTCTTTCTTTTCCATCTTCTTCAGCATTCTCTCCGTATATTTTTACATACCCACCGATTGGTAAGAGGTTGAAGTTGTATTCTGTCTCCCCTCGTTTAATACCAAACATCTTCGGTGGGAACCCAATCGCAAACTCATCAACACGCATACCTGTCTTTTTGGCGGTGATGTAATGTCCCCATTCGTGCACCAATACGAGCACGAAGAGAACAAGGAGAAACAAGAAAATGGACATAGATTATTTTTGTAGTTCGATTTCTTTTTGAGTAAAGAGCGCCTCTAATGATCGGTTAGCATCATCGACTTGATTTTGTACCTTTTCCTTTTGGGAAAATTTATCGTCTTCACTTATGTCACCGTCCTTTTGTGCCTTATCAATGGCTTTCATTGATTCGTCACGAACTGCACGAACTGAAATACGAGCGTCTTCAAGTTTTGACTTTGCGAGCTTAAGAAGCTGTACGCGACGCTCCGAGGTAAGGTCTGGAAAGATTACGCGAACCCCATCTGAATCTGAGGCAGTTGAGATACCGAGATTTGCTTCCTGAATGGCACGCTCAATAGCTGAGACAGCGCCCTTATCCCAGACACTAATACGCAGTGTTCGAGCGTCTTCAATATTGACGCTCCCCACTTGGTTGATTGGTAAGTACGAGCCATAACTTTCTACCTTGACCCCATCAAGCAACATCGGACTAGCCTGCCCAGTACGAATACCCGCGTACTCTTTTATGAGCCATTCATTAACTTCTTTTAATTTGTCAGAAATATTTTCCATATCTATCTAAACGTTTTATGTATGTGCCAGTGTAGCACTTTTTTATGCCTATTTTAAGCGGGTAATACCAACGCTAGGTGTTCGAGTAAAAACTTATTTGAAGCACCACGAGTAAGGAGGAGTCTCGTCACATACTCTAGTTCAGACAGTGTTTCCTTGGGAAGTGTAATGGCGGACTCTTTGAGATACTGTATGAGGCCCTTTTTGATAGCGTTTTGCCAGATATGATCCTTTTGCTTGGTGGCTTGCTCAATCTGCGCCATGCGCTCACCATAGGAAGCATCTTTAAAAGAAGCAAACGCCTTGTAGTCAACAATCTCACTAACAGTCCCTACTCGTTCAAAACGAGACTCAAGTGTGGGTAAAAAGCTATATCCTTCTGGGATAATGAATACGAACATTGTCGAGCGTGGTGGTTCTTCGATAATCTTAAGCAACGCTTGCTGCGCCTCTTCAGTCACAAACTCAGTCGCGACAATAATCGTGCGCGTGTCGGTTTCTCCATCTGGCCTGCGGTGGGCGTTTATGATGAGTGTGCGGACATCATCAATACCAAACTGCGCAGTTCGATACTGATCAGTTACGGGCACCGCACTATATGCATCAATTGTCGCAATGAGTGGAGCTTCTGAAGAAAACAAAACAGCATGATGGGAATTCATGCCGTTCATTATGGATTGTATCTGGTATATGTGTCAAAGGGCTCACAAATTAGAGCGTCACAAAATAATCTGAGGCGAGGCGCTGGAGGAAAACAGATTGAGACGTACCTATGTACGGCGAAATTTTTTTTACCGAACAGCAACAAAGCTTCAGGTTATTTTTGGCGTTCTAACCTTTTTGCAGATCGAGGATATGGCGTATAACTCGTCGCAGATAGTGTTCGAAGGTTTCGCCCTGTTGATAGATTATACCTTGCTCGTAGCGCCATCCGTTCATATAGTCAGTAATACTTTGTTTGATTTCCTGCGTCGCCCCCTCAAAACGCCCAGCAAGTAGGAGTGGGATATGAAGCGGTGCAATCTTTTTAAAGAGTGGGTGCTCGTGACCTTTAGGACCAGTACCGAAAAGACCGCTCTTTTTAAATATAGACCATTCTGAGAGTAACTGTTCAAGACCATCATCAACTTCCTTATTAAAAAGTGGATCACCTGACGAAATCGCGGAAGCTTTGAGGGATGCAGTCGCCTGCAAATCTTCGAGAGTATGTGGCTTCTTTAAATCTGCAAGTGACGCGAAGCCAGCTGGTTGAGCTGGCGCTGGGGCCGGAGCAGCAGACGGAGCTGCTTCTTCATGCGACCATGAAGGAGACGCCACTGTTGCAGGTTGTGGGAGAATATCTTTTTCACTTGGTTTATAGGCAGGAACTGGCTGAAACGGCTCACCAGTAGGAACGGCAGCGACTCTATGCACTGGTTCGGCTTGAAGAACTGGAGTTTCTTCAACTGATATATTTACTTCCTGTACTGCTGGGGTGGTTTTTGGGCTCACAGCGACTACATTCACTGTACCGCCACTCGTCTGGTGGGTTTCAAGGGCCTTGAGTACCGATGCGTACGACTCCTCAAGACGCTTCATTGCTGAGGCAGCCGAAGAACCGCTATTGAGTTTCTTCATCGCATCGAGGAGTGCTCCCATGTATTCACGCCCAACTTCATTATCAATATCGACAAGATTCACTGGGTTACCGACTTTTTCGTTTACAGAGGCTTTAATCTCTCGAATACGAGTAAGGTACTCTCCAACATCAGCTACTGGAGTCACTGGCTCTGGAACAGCCGATACTACAGGAACTGGTTCAGGCACCTGTTGTGGAATTGGTGCCTCGACCACTGGTGCAGGCTGAACAACGGGCTCTGGGGTGGCTTGGTGTGGTGTCCAAGCTGGCTGTGCACTAAAGACTGGAATCGAAGAAACGGGCACCTGTTGTGGCGCACTTTGTGCTACGGGTGCAGGCGTGAAAGTCGGAGCAACACGAAACTTTCCGATAGTCGGTTGAGGTGGAAGTGTTTGGGTTGATTGAGGACTAATTTTTCTTGGTGCTGGGGTTACCCGATATGCGACTATTTTTTGTTCAAGCGCGAGACGAACAGTCTGATCCTTTCCGCCGTTTGTATACAAAAAAACCAAGTCACGGAGTTCGCTTTTTTGTGGAGCCCCAATTTCACTTGTTCGGATAGACGCAAGTAAATGCATCACTCCTGCTTGTGACTCAAAATCAAAGACGGCGTTCCCATTTATGGGCAAAGAACCAACACTCACCATATAGAGTTCATGATAGCATTTTTTAAAAAATGAAAAACAAAAAAGTTATGAACAGGCTGTGTATTACACTACGCAGCCATTGTCTCGTCATGTTGCAATAATGTTTCAAGTTCGGCACGAATGAAGAGCTCACCAAATGTTATCGTCGGATGAGCATGGGTGATGTCTATCATTGAATTCAGTGAATCAATCCAATCAAGATAAACTTCATACTTAATATCGCGCTCTTGCAGTTTTGCTCTAACAACATCACGTGACTGACTATCAAAGTCGACCACTTCTTTTACAGTCATACTTCGGAGAAAATCATAGAAGGCGCTTTTGTATGCAAAACCAAAGGCAGAGTCAAATTTTGATGGCGCTTCGATTCCCTGAATCTCACGTCGCACCATTGCCTCAAACTGCGCTACCGATGGAAAGTTGTATGCAACGAACTTTCCATAACGAGGGATTGCCAAGACTTTTTCGATTACCCCACCCCATTCGCCCTTATAAGCTCTTTCAACGCGCTCGATTGAGGGTTTGGTTGGTGAATTATGAATTGCCTTCGGTCGAGGCGGGTTGCTTGCTATGAGCTCTGGCTTTTTGACGAGTGTAATTGGAACAATTTTCTCTTCAGTTTCTGCTTCCTTTGCAACTTCAATAGCACCAGTTGGTTGTCTTTTTATATCAATGTTAACGAGCGGAATTTCTTCGTCCTTTTCAAAGAAACCCCCAAGACCCTTATCGAGCTGAATGAGATTATCTGATATTTCATCTACTGCATCTTCAAAATGCTCGGACGTTAGTTCAGTGACTTTATCATCCCTATCGAGATACTCCCTGATACTTTTAAAAGTCGTTCGCGCACGGTCAGTGGTGATGACGAGTTGTTTGTAGTAGTGTTGCCCTACATTCAAAACAGCATCCGGAGATACTACCTCGTTAATTTCTTGGTACTTTGCGAGAAGTGCTTCTGCTTGCTCAATGAGCATTTCAGTTTTTTCCTCAAGTGTATTCAATTTACTTTTCTCAACAGTGGCACTCTCATCAACAACCAACTCCTTATCAGGCTCAACTTGAGGACCGGCAACTATTTCTTCAATTTCTTTTATAACAATCTCTTCTTCCGCAACCATTACTTGTTCCACTTCTGGTTTTACAAAGTCTTGGGTCATACTGTCTTCAGGAACCAACTCAACGGGGACTGATTCGGAGACAGTTTTTATCGGTAAGGTGTCGACCACAATCGGTGTGACTTCTGGCATTACCACCACCTCATTTTCTACGACCGCCTCAATGGATTCAATACCATCAAGAATATCAATGAGCTCGTTGTAATGGGTTTGAATTTCGTTCGCAAGCGTTTCATCTACATCACCCCCTTCATCTTTAAGTAAAAAGGCAGTATTGAGTTTTTCTTTCAGCGTCTCGTAGAGATGAGACACATTTTCTAATTGGTTGTGTGATGACTCACCCGAGTGAGCCTTGATGTACTCTATGAGTTCAGTATACGCATCTTCCGTGTGGCGCGAAAAAGCCTGTAGGCCTTCCCTAGTATTGATATCAATATCTTCTTGCACCTCTTCGGCGGTGGTCATTCGTTCCATGCTCATATCATATCAGGCATTGCCGAGATTGGTGGCGGTGGCGGTGGAACGGGCTTTTGGTACCGTACACGTATTTCCTCTTCGATTTCGGCTCGTGCTCGCCCATAGCGAGCGTAACTTTGTTCAATCAACATTGCTACTCGTTCTGGATTTGATGCTTGTGGCGGTAATGTTGAGAGACTAAATGGCGGTGTTGGCGTACCGTTGGCCAAAATGCGCATGTACGCACTGCGATTTGGAACATTCATAAGATCGCTTGCACTAAAGGTTGGTGCGTATTGTTGCTCCAAGAACTGCGCATCCTCAGGGCCCACCCTGAAAGCTGCAAGTGAGCCGACATTCCCGAAAACTGCGTCTTTTATGTCTGGTTGAAGCTGAGCGATAAATTGGTGCGCCATAGTGAGTCCAAGTTTGTATTTACGAGCTTCTGAAAGAATCGCCGAGATAGAATCCGTAGAAATATTCTGAAATTCGTCCATATGAAGGTAGAATGGTGGATATTTTTTGAGGGGGTCATCAACGCGCGAAAGCGCAGCCATGAGGAGTTTCCCTACAAAAATCATACCGATAAGATTGGCATTAATTTCACCAATACGACCTTTGGCAAGATTTACCAGCAAAATCTTTCGCTCATCCATAAGAAGGCGGAAATTGAAAGCGCTACGCTGCTGTCCGATAATTGGTCGCATATAGTCATTTGCGGTGAAGACGTCAAATTTTGAAACGATGTATGGCACGATGTTTTCGAGCGCAGCTTCCCCACCTGCCTTTGTTGCAATCTCTCGCCAGAACTGGACGACGACTGGGTTCGTTGCTTTTTCGAGTTTCTGTCGTCGATAGCGAGCATCGACCATTACTCTTGAAATATCCATGAGTGTATTCCCACTTTCTGGATCTTCCATTACAAGCATAGTGGCATTGCGGAAATACTGCTCAAACATTGGACCCATAGATTCTGGATTGCCACCGTAGAGCTTTTTAAAAATAGAAAAGAGTTCGTTGACCACAAACGTCTTTTGTTCTGGCTTTGAGTAATCAAACTCGAGCATATTGAGGCCAATGACTCGATCAAGACGAGCGGGATCAAAATAGATGACGTCCTGCTCTCGGTGTGGCGGAACGGCAGCGAGGACATCTTCGATGTCTGTGCCATGCGGATCAATCATACACACACCGTCACCACGCATAATATCTTGAACAATCATGTTCTTCATGAGTGTTGTCTTACCTGTCCCTGTCTGACCAATGATATAAAAATGACGCAGACGGTCTTCAGCGGTGATGAAGATTTTTCTTTCCGTACCACGGTGAGCATTAATGCCAAGAACAGTACCTTCGATAGGCATAGTGGTGGGCGCTGGAGCTGTTTGTGCGTATGACTGCTTAAACTGAGGGGCCGCAGCGCCAGAAGCAGCATTTTGAGGGAAATGCACCAATGTCGCTAACTCTCGAATTGAGAGTGGCACAATCCCTTTCACAGATAACTCACGAAATGAAAATGCTCGAAGCGCCCGCTTCTGCGCCAGACCAGTGAGACGATTGAACACAAAGGCATTTCCATCAACTGAATTAAAAGCTAAAAATGTCGATTCTATTTCTGACATTATCTGTTTAGCCCGCACATCTGTCTTTGCCGAGACCACCATACGGATGTTTGTTTCAACAATATCGGTAGTGATTTTCTTGCGGAAGAGTTCGATGGAACGTGTGTCAATTTCTTTTGGTGGTACCTGCACCTCTTCCTTTTTCTTATTGGTGAAAAAGAGGTCAGTGACAGTATTTTTAAATTCACCAATCATTGAACTCCGTGCAATTGCGTCCGCTGGTTTCGTGCCTTTTTCAACTTCTTTAATGATAGATTCGTATGTACTGCGATACTTGTCATGTGGGTACCGCACAATAAACTGAAGCGCCGCTCCTCCACCTTCACGTTCGATTTTTGAGAAGGCGTTTAAAATAACTGAGAATGGGTCAGCAGTGAATTCATCATGTGGTTTCAAAGGATAGATGGGGTGCTTTCTGAGACTTACTTCAGAAACGAGTGCCACTCCACCATCGGCAAAAATATTATAATCATGCGGTTGAATTGTCAGTACTGCGTGTGGAAAGAGTGAGAGTGTCTGCTTTTCAAAAAGCGTCGCAAATTCATTTGGCACTGCAACGTAGTACACGATATCGTCACTATTATCAGCAACCGCTACCTCGATGACGAAGTGATTCCCCGCTTGAACTGAACCAATCGTTCGAAGACCCGCCAACAGTTGCTCCATAACGCCGACCAGTTGCGCAAGTTGTTGTGCATTTCCATCTGGAGTACTTTGTGACGGAAGTATCACTTCAAAGAGCGTCATATGAAGGATGTGCCATGGTGGCAAGCCTTCGCGCAAATCCGCTATCTGTGCACCAGAGCGAATTTGTTCAATAAGTTGACGATGTACTTCGTCGACAATGTAGGTGTTATTTGTTTGTTCGAGTACAGTGAGAGCATTTTTGATTCCCTTCTCGTATGCCAACTGCATAATATCCTCAACAGGATTATGTGACACTACCACCGCTTCAACGGAACGATTGAGTTCGTCACCACTAAGTTCATAGTTTTTATCGAGCACCATTTTGGGGGTAAAGCTCATGTAGTTTTTTATCTCCTGTTTACCAAGCGTTTCGATGTCGGTGCGGTCAATGGAGGGCGTACGATCCAGCATCTGACGCTCCCGCTGTGCGATACGCGCACGCAAAAACTCAAGCTCTTCTTGAGGAGAGGAAAACTGCCTTGGCACACCTTCAATCATGCGTTCATTGTACACGCAAAAGGCGCGCCAAAGGCGCGCCTTAACCACACCTCCAAATTTAAGAGCGTCCTAAAAAGTACCTATCTACTTTGTATCCTTAAATACAAAGTAGATGAGTGCTCTTTGGGACGCGGTTATTTTTTGCTCAAGACTGCTCGTTTGTATACATCTAGGTGTTCGAGCGCCGTCCCGGTTCCTTTTACTACACAAAAGAGTGCTTGGTCGGCCACAACCGCCTTCACCCCCAAACGTCGGCGAATGAGCTCTGGAAAATTACGGAGCTGAGACGTACCACCAGTCATGATAATACCCCCATCGATAATGTCTGCAGCAAGCTCTGGTGGAGTCTCTTGAAAAACATCTCGTATTGCCTTTATCATTTCCTTCAATTCTTTTCCAATCGCACGTACAACTTCATTACTCTTGATTTCGGTTGTACGAGGCAAACCAGAAATCATGTCCCTTCCTTTAATTTCCATCACCAACTCTTCTTCAAGTGGAAGTGCTGAACCAACTTTAATTTTTATATCCTCAGCCGTCTTTTCACCAATCGCGAGATTTCGAGTCTTCTTCACATAGTCCACAATCGACATATCGATACGGTTGCCCGCGCACTTAACTGAGTTCGAGGCTACGATACCCCCAAGCGAAATTACTGCCACATCGATAGTACCGCCACCGATATCAACAATCATATGTCCTTGCGCTTCATATATAGGTACACCTGCACCAATAGCAGCGAGAATTGGTTCTTTCACCACAAACGCATTCTTGGCGCCCGCCCGCATGGCAGCTTCTACTACCGCCCGACGCTCAGTTGAAGTCACGCCCGCTGGCACCGACACCATCACATCTGGCCTAAAGAGGCTGTACTTACTCATGGATTTTTTGAGGAAGTATCGAAGCATCGCTTCAGTAACGCGATAATCAGCAATGACGCCGTCACGCATTGGACGATAGGCTCGAATACTATCGGGAGTACGTCCAATCATTTGCTTGGCTTCGGTTCCAACAGCAAGCACCTCGTTGTCCTCAGAAATAGCAACAACTGACGGCTCATTAAGTACAATTCCTTGTCCTGGAATAAACACCAAAATACTGGTAGTACCAAGGTCGATGCCGATTTTAGGAGTTAAGCTACCAAACATGTTAGGCACATATACTACCACAAAGCCTATACCCAGCCCATGGATACACCTTATAGCATATCTGCTATACTCACCTTTGTATGCAAGATATAGGAACCCGCATTGCGGACGTACGAGAAACCCTCGGTCTTACTCAATCTGATTTAGCTAAAAAATTAAAAACTACCCAAAGTGCCATCGCTCGCATAGAGAGCGGAAAGCAAAATGTTAGTGCAGATATGCTTAAACGCATCGGCAAGGCGCTGGGGAAAAATCTCATCACCCTCTCCCCAGGTACGGTAAATGTTCAAGTAAACGGCGGAAAGAAGCTTTCCGGTACCATACAAACCAACACCTCTAAAAACGGTGCAGTAGGACTCCTTTGCGCTTCTCTTCTTAATAAAGGCACAACTACCCTTCATGGTATGCCACGTATCGAAGAGGTGCACCGTCTCATTGAAGTACTGCAAAGTATCGGCGTGAGGGTTGAGTGGATCAAAAACTCCGTTCGCATTACCCCTCCTGAGAAAATCAATCTTGCAAAAATTGATGTTGAAGCGGCCCGCCGTACTCGTAGTATCGTAATGTTCATCGGCCCCTTAATTCACCGTATGAACACCTTCGCACTTCCGCAGTCTGGCGGTTGTAAACTTGGTAGTCGAACAGTGCGACCGCACTTTTATGCACTCGAAGAATTCGGCGTTTATATCAATACCACCGACAGCGCCTATGAGGTGTCAGTAAAGCCCAAGCAACCTAAAGAAATTATCCTCTATGAATCAGGTGACACCGTGACCGAAAACGCACTCATGGCAGCGGCACTCTTTAAGGGCACTACCACTATCAAGTATTGCTCAGCCAACTACATGGTGCAAGAAATGTGTGTATTTCTTCAGCATCTTGGTGTTCAGATTGAAGGAATTGGTACCACTACACTCACTATCACGGGTTGTAAAGAAATCAAGCAGGATGTTGAGTACCACCTTGCGGAGGACCCAACCGATAGTATGTTTTTCTTGGCTACTGCAATTGTCACCAATTCTTCAATTACTATCACACGCTGTCCGATTGAGTTCCTTGAACTTGAGCTCCTCACACTCAAAAAGATGGGCTTCAAGTACACGCAGTCAAAGCCATACCTTGGTAAGAATGGTCAGGTGAAGTTGGTTGATATTGTAACCAAATCATCAAAGATGGTCGCAGTTTCCGAAAAAATCCACTCCCGTCCCTACCCTGGCATCAACGCCGATAACCTCCCTTTCTTTGCGGTCATCGCGACGCAAGTGAGCGGACAAACCCTTATTCACGACTGGATGTATGAAAAGCGAGCAATTTACTTTACCGAACTTGATAAACTTGGTGGTGATACCGTCCTTGCTGACCCGCACCGTATCTACATTACTGGTCCAAGCAAGCTCCGCGCTAACGAACTCGTCTGTCCGCCCGCACTTCGTCCAGCGACTATTCTTTTGATTGCAATGCTCGGCGCCGAGGGGCGATCAATTCTTCGCAACATCTACAGCATTAATCGCGGCTACGAAAAGCTCGTCGAGCGACTTGAATCACTTGGCGCCAGCATCAGCTACCTTGACGAGTTCTAAATTCATGATATAAAAATACTAGTACATAGTTTCCAATCTCAGAAGAGGTGTAGCCAATGAGCGCAAATAATAAACAACCCGTGACTATCCGGCTTAACCCAAAGCTGTACGAGCATCTCAAAACACTTGCCAAGGAAGGAGTCACTGTTTCTTACCTCATAAATCAGGCAGTTCAGGAGTTCCTAGATGGAAAAACAACAGAATCCGCAAAAGACAGGTCTGTTGTTGCAGAAGAAGTCGAGGCTGTGATTCCAGTGCTGAAGCTAATCGGAAAACCCATTCATGTCGATTTGTTTTTTGAATTAATCGAGACACAACAGGGTCGCTAGACCTTCTTTCATCAAAACCCCGGTTCTCACGAGCCAGGGTTTTTTGCTATAATGCCACCCATGTACGTCATTCAGGTTATTCCCCTCATCCGCGGCACCCAACTTGAATCACTCTCTTATTTCTCAAGCATTACCTATAAGCCAGGGACTTTTCTCGAAGTGCCCATTCGTGGCAAAAACCAACGCGCGATAGTAACCAGTAGTGAACCAGTGAGTGCCACCAAAACAGCTTTAAAAGCAGCCACCTTCTCACTTCGTAAACTTCCCTCCCAACCAAATGCGACAAGTGTGCCCAGTGTTATTTATAAAACGGCCGAAACACTCGCAAAGCGCTATCCTGCTTCTATTGGATCCATTCTTTTTAACCTTCTCCCAAACGACATTCGAAACGGGACTCGTCTCTTTAAAAACACTACGACTATTATTCACGAAGAGGAGATAACACCGCAGGTTTTTCAAGCGCGTCTTGATGAACGTTTTCTCAGTTACCAAAGTCTAGTGCGAAGTAGTTTTGCAAAAAAAGGCTCAGTACTCTTTATTGTGCCAACTAATGCTGATATAAAATTCGCGGCCCAAAAACTAAGTCATGGCATTGAAGATCGAGTAGTTATCTTAAGTAATTCAACGAGCAAGAAAAAGACCGAAGTAATGATTCAAGCGCTTGAAGACACGATATACTCAAAACTAATCATTACCACTCCTGCCCACGCTTATACTGGACGACCTGATATTACCAGTATCGTCATTGAACAATCAGCGAATGCTCACTACGTCGATAGAGTACGGCCATATATCGATCATCGCGATGCGCTTATAGCCTATGCAAAACACGCTGGTGCCTGTGTGATACTTGGAGATACTGTTGTGCGTACCGAAGATGAAGCTAAGCGACGCGATGATATGTACCTCACTTACGGCGAAGACATTAAGCGGCTTGTGTTTCCTGCACCCCTCACCGTCATCACACAAACCGATAAGCCAAAGGTTGAAATGCCATTTCAGCTTTTTTCGCCAAGCCTTATTAAAAATATAACCACAACAATCGAAGGTAACGGTCATGTGTTTCTTTATTCTGCACGACGTGGACTGGCACCTGTTGTCGCGTGTATTGACTGCGGACACATCTTTCGCTGTCCCGATTCACACACCCCTTATTCATTGGTGCGAACCATGAAGAACGACGTTGAAGAGCGTTGGTTTATTTCGAGCACATCTGGTCGACGTGTTCGTGCAGCTGACACTTGTGACAACTGTGGTTCGTGGCGTTTACGCGAACGCGGTATTGGCATCCAGCAAGTATATGATGAATGGAAAGAAAAAGTTCCTCACATCGACATCACTATTCTCGACCATACCGTCGCCCCAACGCCACTTAAGGCCCAGAAAATTGTTGATGGATTTTTTTCCAAAAAATCTGGAGTACTGCTTGGTACACAAATTGCACTTCCATACCTCAATCGCGGTGTAGAGCTTAGTGCAATTATTTCACTTGATGCCGCCCGCTCAACGCCAACCTGGCGCGCTGATGAATCGCTCTTCCGACTACTCATCAAGCTTCGGGAATGCACCGCTCGTGAAGTACTCGTACAAACCCGCAGTGAACCAGACCCTCTTGTGGGGTATGCAGCCCGAGGCGCCGTCGAGCGTTTCTTTGATGATGAAATCGCACTTCGCAAGCAACTTAAATACCCTCCCTTTAGCACTTTCATCCTGCTCACCTGGTCGGGAGCTCCTGAAGTTGTCGCTGAAGCAGAGAAGGTAATCAAAAACACGATTGATTCTCCGATTGCGCAGTACTACACGAACCCACACTCGAGTAAGGAGCAATGTCATCGCCACGCGCTTCTACGAATTGATATAAACGACAGCATAACCTATGAACAAATAATTGAGCGAATCAAGAAAGTACCTCCGTATGTAAAGATAGAAATCAATCCGGAGCGAATAGTGTAGTCTTGAAAGAGGCTGGATTTGCTTCGCAAATCCAGCCTCTTTTGCTATATTAAGCGCATGGCAAAACTCGTCGCCCAAAACCACCCTGCGCTCCATACCATTTCGGAAGAAATCACTTCGGAGGAATTTTCTAATGGGACTGTAGCAAAAATTCTCAAAGATATGAGGAAAGCTATAAAGGAATATAGTGTTGATGGGTTTTCGGCGGTTGCAATAGCTGCTCCTCAAATTGGGGTTGCTAAGCGAATGTTTCTGATTGAAGACCAAAGTGGTTCCGAAGAGGAACGTTTTCCGACTATTATTGCAATTAATCCTCATATCGTTAAAACTTCAAAGAGGACTCATGTTGTTGGTGAAGGTTGTCTATCTGTTCCCAAACTCTACGGTGTCGTAAAGCGCCACACAAACGTCACCCTCGAAGCGCTCGATGAAAATGGCAAGTCTTTTACTCGTGGTGCGGGTGGACTACTCGCTCAGATTATCCAGCACGAGTGTGACCACCTTGATGGGACACTCTTCATTGACCGTGCTGAAGATGCTTGGCCAGTTGAGAAGGAGCAAGCAAAACGTAAAGATGATAAAAGTCATGAGTAACCAGAAACTTAAGATTGCGTTTTTTGGTGGTGAACCTCTTGGACTCCCTGCTCTTAAGGCTCTTGTACATGCTGACCTTATTCCAACACTTGTTGTTTGTAATCCTGACCGCCAGGCTGGCCGTGGGCAGAAAGTGACCCCTTCCCTTATTAAGACGTGGGCGACTGAACAGTCAATTGAGGTGTTTCAACCAACCACCTACAAAGAGCGAAACAATCTAACGAGACTGACTTCAGAAGAGTGGGATTTGTTTGTAGTCGTTGCATACAATTTTATTTTGCCAGAGTGGTTTTTAAAATTACCTAAGCACGGTGTTGTAAATGTTCACCCATCTCTCCTTCCCAAACTCCGTGGAGCGAGCCCCATTCGCACTGCTATTCTTAAAAATCTTCGCGAAGAGATTGGTGTCAGTATCATGCTAATGGACAAGGAGATGGATCATGGGCCGATTCTTACCCAAACACCCCTCACCCTAAACGAATGGCCAATTGATGGCCCCCTCCTCGATGATATGTTGGCGCAAATTGGTGGTGAAATGCTTGCACGGACAATCCCCCGCTTTATAGCTGGAGAAATAACCCCTGTAGAGCAAGACCATTTGACTGCTACATACACCAAAAAATTTGAAAAGGCCGATGCCGAACTTCACCTCGATCCGCAGAACCTACCAACTGGTAACTTAGCTTTTGAAATACTTTGTAAAATAAAAGCCCTTGCTGGCATGTCCGATTGTTTCTTCTTTGACAATGGACTCCGTATTAAAATAAAAGCAGCCAACCTCAAAGAGGACGGTCAACTTCAGATTCTTCGTGTAATTCCAGAAGGCAAAAAAGAGGTTGATTTTGAAACCTATCTCCGTTCTCGCTAGTTGTTTTGTAATTGCTCTTTCGCTTCTCTTTCAGCCACCCTATCGAGAGTGATGTGCTTATCTTTTGCGCGACTGAGTTCCTTATCTAGTTCGTTTCGTACTTCGTCAATCGCTGACTCAAAATTTTCCTCTGTCGCTTCCGCACGGTAAAGCACGCCGTCAACTGAAAGGTTCGCTTCTACCCGAAAGATACGACCATTGTGCTGTGTCGTCAGCTTTTGGAACTCGACTTCACAAAACGTACTTGCAGTCTCATTGATAAGACGTTCAAGTGGTGCCATTTTTTGATCAACAATCGTTTCAAGTGACTTTGCTTCTTCAAGACCATTAAATTTATAGGTAATGATTGGAAATGTCATATGTATTGTTATTTATCGCCTCTTATAACCTCAAGGATTTTACTCGGACTATGGTGACCAGTTACAAAACGTACTGCACTCACGGGAACTTCATATTGCACTGCTATCAATTCCCTCACTCGAACATTTGCAAGATTTCGTTCAGCGGGGGCTTTTGTGATTACTTCAAAAGAATCTTCCCCTACTTTAGTAATTGACTCTTTCTTCATTCCTGGATACACCCGAACCTTTATGTACATGATTATCCTTCGCAGGATTCACACACAGAACCCCCAACATGGACTCGCGGTCTTGATACTGCAACCGGGGAACCTTGCCTTCCAAACTCGCGGAGATGATCAATGATATCACTCGACTCGTACATAGATACATTTCGTTCTGAATCAACAAGGAACGGGACCTCTCCCTTTCCACCAAGTGCAATCAGTTCTGACATGGCTTCTGCACTTTCAGAAACATCTTTAAGCTCTAGTGTTACATTGAAGTTTTCCGCCATTTGCAACACTCGTTGTGAGAATGCGCAAGATGGTTTGTAGTACAAGGTGAACATAGGTTTAGATGGATTAGATATTAATACTTTCATTATACTACGAATTACAAAATTGTTTATTTCACAAAAGTACCCACCCACAATGCCGTACAATGCTTGTATGCAGTCAATATTGAGCTGGTTTAGCCGAAGTACACCCATTGGGCTTTTGATATTAGGATTCTTGGTAGGCGTCGGTGGAGCCCTCGGTGCAGCCCTGTTTCATATTCTCATTTTCCTCTCCACCACCGCGTTTTATGGACTAAGTACCGATGTGGGTTTTATTGAAAACCTGGAATCAATGTCTGTTTGGCAGAGACTACTCATTCCTACTCTTGGTGGACTCTTGGTGGGGATTATTTACAAAATCTCAAGAGTCACTGAGGCAGAGGGTGAGGGTGTGCCAGAGGTAATGGAAGCACTTGCACACAAGCGCGGTAACATCCGACCAATTGTTGGGCCGATAAAGATTATTACCGCCGCCATTACGCTCGGTTCTGGAGGTTCTGCTGGTCGCGAAGGACCAGTTATCCAGATTGGTTCGGCAATTGGTTCTTCTATTGCGCAACTCTTTCGACAGGCGACTTCAGAAAAGAGTCTTCTCTTAGCTGCTGGTGCTGCAGCCGGTATCGGAGGCACTTTCGGTGCTCCCATCGCCGGAATACTCTTCACTATCGAAATCCTCCACCATCGACCAAATCCTCTGCGTTCAACGATCCTTGTACTCGCCGCTTTTACTGGCGCTGTGGGCGCCCGTTTCCTAACTGGGTACGAGGGTCTTCGGTTTAAAATGGAGGAAATTTTTACTTTTGAGCCTTACTCAATTGGTGGCGTCCTTGGACTTAGTGTTATAGCTGTTTTTGTGGCGCTTCTTTTTGGAAAAATTCTCAATCTCAGTCGAACCTTCCTTAAAAATCTAGAAATTCCACACATTATCAAACCCGCCTTTGGCGGACTGGTGATTGGAATCGTCGGACTCCTTGTTCCCCACATCCACGAACCAGCCACCTACCCCCTTATGATTGATTTAATTTCACTCACTGCTCTTCCTCTTACCTTTTTAGTACTACTGCTCTTTATAAAAATGTTTGCAACGGGGGTCACACTTGGCTCAGGTGGATCGGGCGGTATTTTTGCACCACTACTTCTTATGGGGGCTCTAACGGGAAGTATTCTTGGTGGATTACTTGTACTGTTTGGATCTGTACCTCTTACTTTTGTTCCTGTACTGATATTTACTGGTATGGCAACCGTTTTTGCGGCGGCGGCTCACGCATCTCTGACAGCTGCTTTTATCACCTACGAAATGACTGGCGAATTAACACTCCTTATTCCACTTCTCATCACCTGTCTCATCGCTAGTTTTCTTGCAAAACGAATCAAACCAGAAAGTGTTTACAATCACAATATGTAAAGAAAAAGCGAGGAGTGTAAGCTCCTCGCTTTTAGAATGTATTCTTCAATATATATTACTTGTGCGGTGCATGTGGATGCCAGCCCAAAAGAAAAAGCGAAGCGAAGCCGATGATATACGCGACTGGAATAATCCAGGACTCTTTGATAAATGTCCGAGTGTCACGCATACGTGGATTGTCTTTTGCAAGTGCAACACCTGCAGAAGAACCAAACCACATCATCGAACCACCGAAGCCGACCGAGTAGGCCAACCAACCCCAGTCATACCCACCCTGTACCAGCGCGAGCTTGGTAAGTGGGATGTTGTCGAAGACAGCCGAAATAAAGCCAAGTGAGAACACCGTTTCTGGTGATGCGAATGGCAACGTCTCGACTGGCATTAGACTAGCGCAGAGCACCAACGCCAACAGGAAGCAAGCATTGAGTGTTGCTGATGGCACATCTTCCCAGTGTGGTCTGCGATACAAAGCCGAAACGAGGATAGCCACCCAGAGACCTGCTGCGGGAAAATCAATGAGAATATTACCCGCAACCACACCGACAAGCATCGCCATGGCCACAAACACGCGCCCGTAGTCAACGATAGCGTGATCCGAACCATGACTAGCGATTTCGTCTTTTACAATCGACTGGAAGCGTTGTTGTGCTTTTGAAAGCGGAATGCCAAAGACAAAGAGTGCCACTACAGCTGGAAGAAAGGCATGTGTGACGTCAAGCCAACTCACTCCATCAATCCACATCATCGTCGTAGTCGTATCACCGATAACGCTTCCTGCACCACCCGCGTTGCTGGCAGCAACGATACCAGCAAGGTACCCGACACGTACTTTACCCTGGAAGACCACCTTAGCGAGTGAGCCACCAATCATTGCTGCTGCGATGTTGTCGAGAAAAATCGACAACACAAAGACGAGCATAAGGAGCACAAACGGCCCCTTCCAATCATCTGGCAAAATGGCTGGCGCTTTAAGTGCCAACTTTGACCGCTGAAAATGATCAGCCATCAGTTCAAACCCAACCAAGAGTCCTAGTAGATTGAGAATGAGTGGTGTCTCATGAAGCGCGTGTGCGACAAGATTCACCTCGGTGAAAAACAGTTTGTACGTGACAATAGATGCGAGTCCAACCAATGCCACTTGCAAGTGCTTTCCGTGGAGTAACATGACCCCAAGGAGCGTAGCTCCAAAGAGTATGAATTCAAATGGAAACATCAGTATCCCCTTTATATTGAAGAATGGAAGGAACAAAAAGAGCGAAGTGGCAACACTATACTACGAAAATGGTTTTTGTAAATTAAAAACACCTTGGTTGTTACCAACCAACTCCATCTTAATCTTGTACCACCACCCCAGTTCCAAGTTCGGCCCATCCATAAAGCCTTTTTGCTTCCTTTGGTGGTAGGTTTACGCAACCATGTGAGTAGGGGCTACCAAAACTATCGTGCCAGTACGCCCCATGGATAACCGCCCCACCTTCAGTAAAGTAGAGATTCCATGGCACACCAGGCAGATCGTAGTACTGCTTATCAACCAGATATGGGAGTGGTCCCTGCATATATCTACTTGGTGTCTTTCTAAAGATATGGAAGATGCCTCGCGGTGTTGGTGTTAGTTCTAACCCCGTTGAAATACTTACCTCCATAAAGAGCACTTCTCCGTCATAGGCTCGAAGCGACTGTTCACTTCTGTCAACAATAATTTGCTTAGTTCCCGTCGCGTAGTCTGTTTCGTACTCGAGTGATCCATCATCATAAAAAATTTCTGTATATTCTCCAGATACATACCACTCACCAACTATTCGCTCAGGATAACGAAGCCACTCATCAAAAATAATCCTATGCCACAATACCCCATCAACCTCTTTACTTTCATCGCTACGAAGTACTATCCCCTTTCTGAGTCTACCGACAATAGGAAACTCCTTTCCTGGACCACTGCGAACTAACAGACAGTCTTCGCTATATCCGATTTCGCAACTATCCACAATTTCAAGATATCGTAGTGTCCCTGTAGCAAAAGGTACTGCATTAAGGGGAATAATAACTTCATTGACCAGTTCAGTGATGACGGGTTCCTCCATATATTCAACCGAGACGACATCATTAGAAAGTACACCAAAGAATGTCAGAACACCGTCTGCAACAAGTCGAGAAAAAATAGCCACACTAAGCCCAATAATTAAAAGAATAATGAGTGTTCCGAGTACAAAAATTGAGCTCCTGTTCTTATAGGTACGGCTCGCCATACCCTATCGTAGGCTGTAGAGGGCTAATATGCAAAGGGGGCCAGTGCTTAAAGTGGTATGATGTAATAACAAACGATGAAACGTGTTATTGAACTCATAGTCATGGCCTCCACTCTCGCTGCTATTGTCAGTACCTTTTTCCTATATCGCTCTCATGTTTTTTCACCACAACTTACCGCAAGCCTCATTCTCGCAGATACGCCTGACGAATCCGAAGCGGTAACAAAGGTGATGTTTTCTGAAACCGCAAGCTCAACACCATCATACGAACCCACACCCCAAAAGCCATCGGAAAAAACTGACATTTCAGAAAACAAAGAAAATAGTATCATTATTGAGAAACTTCCTATTACAATAAATGAGATTGAAACCCTGACTGCACAGATTCACTCACTCACCAATCTTTCTCGCTCGCAAAATAATCTCCCCACTTTTACACTCGACACTTCACTTTCTGCTATCGCTAAAAAACGTAGCGATGAGATGATTCAAAAAAATTATTTTTCTCACACATCACCCAGTGGTTGCGATATTTCGTGTCAGATAGAGGGTGCTAAATATCAGACGAAAGTCTGGGGCGAAAATCTTGCTCTCACAAATGACTATCACTTATATACCACCACCGAGCTCGCACAGACGTTCATCGAAAATTGGCTCAAAAGTTATACGCACCGAGACAATATACTGTCTAAAAAATTCACTCATCACGGTATTGGTATCGCCTCAGAGGGAGAACGAATTATCATTACTGTCGTGTTCGCCGCCCCTTAACAAAATCTGTTTCTAGATTAGCTTTATGCTTTTAATGTAAGTTCCTGTCAAGCTTTTGCAAGTCATTATCTTCACGACCAAATGATATACTGTCTACTCATGAAAAAATCATACGTTTGTTCGGCTTTTCTTCTTCTGTTCGCGAGTATCAGCATCACCAGCGAAGCTCACGCCGGAACAGCAAGCACGATCCCTAAAGCCGTATATTCTCCGATCGAAGTAGAAAAAAAAGTTCGTGAATATTTTAAAGACACACCACAAATGATTGAAATCGCGCGCTGTGAATCGAAATTTCGCCAATTTACTGATGCTGGAAATGTCCTCCGTGGCGGGAGTGGTGGTGGCATGATTGGAGTATTTCAATTTTATGAATCCATTCACGCACCAGCCGCCCAAACCCTTGGATTTGATCTCGCTACTCTTGAAGGCAACCTCGGCTACGCCAAACATGTACACAAAACACAAGGCACAGCCCCTTGGAATTCGGCTAAGTATTGTTGGGATGTTCCCTTCATCTCACAAACCGCCACGGTGGCTGTAAGCACAGAGCGTGAAAGACTCCTTAAACAAATTGAGACCCTCACAAAACTCATCACACTCCTACAAAAGCAACTCAATACTAAGTCATCTTAAATAACCTAATAGAACACTTAAAAATATAGAAAAAAGCGATGCACTCGTGCATCGCTTTTAAGTTTACCGTTTAGCCGAGACAAAGCGCGATGAGAATTGAATTTGTTCCAATGGCTGTCCATGGAACAATTGTATTTGCTATGTCTCTTTTTTCAGCACCATAAATCGCCAGCATACAAGCCACCATTGACCATCCCCATACCCAAATAGTGTTTGGTTCAGGATGATGCCAAAAGTCGACAGCAAGTGGTAGGCCCGACAATAAGAATGCTAATAGGTAGGCAAATATTGCAATTCGAGCACTACACTTTAACCAAAGTGTCACCGCCAAGGCACAAAGTAATACTGACAATGTTTCAATACTCCCCCAGTGCCACGGGCTGTCACTGAACAAAATAGCAAGAACGATACAAGCTGCGGCAACACACCATCCTATCTGAAGATATGGCTTTTTGTTTCCACTTTTATAAACCAACGTAAGTCCAAGAAAGTCGAGAAAAAGTATCATAATCCATGTTGCAAGATTTTGTGGAATATTTTCTTGAAAGATAATCCAAGCGAAGTAAGCTGGAATTAAAAATCCAAGCACACCGCTTCCGAATAATGCCCAGTTTTTTGAATGAGCCATTCCACTCCCCTATGTTAAAGAACCTCAAACAATTTCTTGTGCATTAGAGCACATCTGACCCCTAAATCAAAATGTACTTAGCTACACGTTCCAAGTTAGACTAACTTTGTAGTTACTTCTTGTATCGTTTAACTTTTTTAAAGAAATAACGAATAGTTAACGCAAGGAGAGTCCAGTAGAAAAGAAATCCTATGCCAAAAAATGGTGGTGGGGTATCTGGTTCTTGTTTTAAGAAGTTAATATAAGGCATCAACGGTCCTATCAAAACAATTTTAATGGGCAAGATGGCAGTAGCCACTGTTCTCTTCCAGACTATGGGTGAATCGGCGCCAGTTTCGAGGACGGAGTCAGGATATTGAGGGAATCCCCGTGGACCCGTTGTTCCTAAAAGAGTGGTAGTAACAAAGAGAAAAGAAAAGCCACATACAAGAAAGGTGATAACAAACTTTGTCTTTGAAATACTCATACTGTTTAGAACGTCAGTTTTCTTGTCTTCGTTACAAAGCAAAATAAAAACCATACGTAGTATGGTTTTTATTTTTATTGCCCCTATCTTTTGGTCTACTTCTTTCCGCCTCGACCAGCCTTTTTTGCAAGCATTTCTTTTTTTGCTTCCAAGCGCTTCGGTGATTTATAAGGTCGTTTAGATGTGTTCTTTTTGGGACTTAATGCAATTATTCGTGTCATGACTGTGTATGTAGTTAAGGTGTTTTAAATAATAGTTCATTTCCTTGCTCCGCGAGTAGGATTCGAACCTACGACCAATCGCTTAACAGGCGACTGCTCTACCGCTGAGCTATCGCGGAAGTGTAGCTCTGACTTACTCTCGTAAGTCGCACCATTGTACAGTTTTTTCGCTTCTTTTCAATGTTTATAAATGACACAGTTAAAAGACCCAAAAAGCCCCACCTACCGTTGCCAAAAGATACGTAAAAGTGATATTTCCAGCGGTAAGTGCTGTAAGTACAAACCAATATGGCTGACGGGCCAAACCAAGCATAATAGTTAGTAAATCAGTAGGAAGTGGGGTGAAGCCCGTATACGTGTAGATAAAGAGACCAACAACAAGACGACTTCTGTCATTAAGCCAGATCGCAATTCTATCAATCCTGGTGCTCATTTGAGGAGAGTCAATAATATGATGAGCATGATGCCCAATCCAAAAGAAGAGGCTATCGCTCATGGTAATACCGATACCTGAAGCAAGGGCAAGAAAAAGTGGATTAAGGCCACCAGCTGACAATGTTAACACTGTTGCAACAAACGAAACGCCCGTAAATGAGGAGACTCCGCCAAAGAGGGCGATCAGGAACATCACAATATACCCATTTCGAATACCAATTATATTAACGAGATCTTCGGGTGATAAATAGTGCAAAAGCAGGACCCACGCGGCGACCGAGAAAGAAAGTACGCAAAATACCAGAATGCCATGCTGATACGTACTGCGAGTCATGTACTAAGCGTATCACACAAAAACACCTCGCCTAGCGAGATGTTTGTTACTTTTATTTTTGCCGGGCTTCTTTAAGGGCTTGTCCCCACCACGCGAGTTGATCGAGCATACCCTTAAGTGAGTCGGTGTAAACATCAAGTGCACCTGTTTTTAGAGAGCCGTCTTCTTCAAGCAAAAACCATGGTGCTTGAATATGAACAGCATTTCGAGTAGAAGCCATTTGAAGCTCAACCGCTACCTGACGAAGCTGCTCAACCACGCGACCACCACCAACGCTCCCATATGACACAAAACCAACTGCTTTTTTATTCCATTCACCGTACACGACATCAAGCGCATTCTTAAGTACAGCAGTGTAACCATGATTGTATTCGGGAGCGATAATAAGGTACGCATCAGCTTCACCAATTTTCTTTGCCCAGGCATTTACGACATCGTTACCATACTCTCCATTTTGAACATAGGCTGGACTCATCGGCATATCAAAATACGGAAGCTCATACTCACGCAAATCCAAAACCTCAATATTCATGTCATTTCGATTTCCTAATTCCGTCTCGAGCCACGGGAGTACCTTCTCACTAAAACGAGATGGTCTCGTACTTCCAACAATTACTTTTACATTTAACATAACCTTTTTTAAATTTTATAACTACATTGTTATGCAATTACTTTACTTTGTAAAGTATATAACATATTTAGCAACACTAACTTTACATTGTAAAGTACGGGGACTATGGTATAGTATGCAGATGAAAGGTACGAAGACCACCTGCCCTATCACCAAAGTGGCGACCCTCCTCTCGGACACTTGGACGATGCTTATTATGCATGCGCTCACTGAGGGTCCGAAGCGTTTTTGCGAACTTGAAAACACACTTAGTGGTATCTCAACCCGCACTCTCACACTTAAGCTACAAAAACTAACTGCCGAAAATCTTATAGAAAAACATAACAACCTGTACCGGGCAACAAAAAAAGGAGCTGGTCTCAAGATTATCGAAAAAGCCATGCGGAAGTATAGCGAGCAGTACTTAGACTAATACCATGCCCGAGCTACCTGAAGTCGAAACAGTTCGCCTCCAACTGAAACACAAGGTTACTGGTAAAGTTATTGATTCAGTAGAAGTTTTCCACCAAAAGACTGTCGAACATAATCGAAGTATCGTAAAAAAACTTAAAGGCAAACAGATTTGTGATATTGACCGCGTAGGCAAATTGATGATCTTTTCTTTTACTAATGAGAACAATCTTTTTTTGCTTGCTCACCTTAAAATGACGGGGCAGTTCTTTTATGTAGACAAAAGGGGTATCGTCAGTGGCGGTGGCCATAGCATGACCGCCGCCGACACTAATCTCCCCCACAAACACACGCGCGTCGCATTCCACTTCACCGATAATACTTCCCTCTTTTTTAATGACATGCGATTATTTGGTTACACCAAGCTCGCTACTGCAAAGGAAGTGACCGAGGCTCGTCAAGGTTACGGCCCCGAACCAATCGATCCCGAGTTTAATATAGACTGGTTTACTACAGAGGTACGGAAACGACGCTCTCCTATTAAGGCTGTCCTACTTGACCAGTCATTTATAGCTGGACTTGGTAACATCTATGTCGATGAAGCACTGTGGCGGGCACAAGTAAAACCAATACGACGAGCAAATACGCTCACGAAGAGAGAAGCTACAGAGATAATCAAAGCTTCTCGCGATGTTATGCTTGAATCAATTGCTGTTGGAGGTACCACTTTTCAGCACTTCATAGATACTGGTGGTAACAATGGAAACTTTACCGATTACCTTAATGTCTTTGGTAAGCAGGGCACACCATGTTCACGATGTGGTACCGTCATCAAAAAAATTAGGTGTGCGGGTCGAGGGACTCACTACTGTCCGAAGTGTCAGAAATAAAATAGATATATAATAACGCTTATGGAAATCAAACTCGAAGCAACATGGAAAAACGCTCTCCAAGCAGAATTTGAAAAGCCATATTTTCACAAACTTACCGAAAAAGTCCGAGCCGCCTACCTTACTGGTGGTGTCTATCCCCCGCCAAAGTTTGTCTTTAACGCCCTTAGTCTCTGCCCATTTAAAAATGTTCGAGTCGTCATCCTCGGACAAGACCCGTACCATGGCGACGGACAAGCGCACGGACTTTCCTTTTCAGTTCCTGAAGGAGTACGAATTCCGCCTTCACTACAAAATATCTACAAAGAAATTGCGAGTGATCTAAATAAGCCAATTCCGCTTTCAGGTAACCTCGAACATTGGGCAACCCAGGGTGTCCTCCTTCTCAATGCCACACTCACTGTAGAGAGTAGCAAACCTGCCTCTCACCAAGGTTGGGGTTGGGAAATATTCACCGATGCGATTATTGAAACTATTTCCAAAAACAAGGAGCATGTGGTCTTTCTTCTCTGGGGAAACTACGCTCGTGCCAAAAGATCACTTATCGATGGCACAAAGCATTTAATACTCGAGGCACCGCATCCCTCTCCCTTTTCAGCACATACTGGTTTTTTGGGGTGTAAACATTTTAGTAAAACAAATGATTATTTGGCAAAGCATGACCTCCCAATAATTGAGTGGTAGACTTTCCACTATGCGAAATAGAATTATTCTTGGATGTATTCTTTTTACCATCATTACTGGTGGCGGATATTATCTCTATCAAAAGTACAACCCTACCACCTACTACAGTGACAAAGTACACGTGCATTCTGACTTTATTATTGTTATCAACGACGAACATGTACGCCTCACTGATGAAAAATATCAATCATCAGCTGAACATATTCGACACAAAAACATTCATGTTCATGACGGAAAGGACGATGTAGTACATCGACATGCTGAAGGTATTACATTTGCCGAATTTCTTCAATCAATCGGTTTTACCCTCACTGATACCTGTCTCACTAATGACAAGAATGAGACGTTCTGCACCGATGACACCAATTCTCTCGTATTATTTGTAAATGGCGAACCTGCCTCCCCTACTACTTATATAAACCAAGAAGAAGACAGGATATTTCTTTACTACGGCACTCGCAACAATCCAAAATTGCAAGAGTACGACACACTCATTACCAACAACTCATGTTTTTACTCAGGCACTTGCCCCGAGCGTGGTATTGCTCCACCAGAGAGTTGCGGACTCACCTGTGAGTTATAGAAAAAAGCCGGCACTTGTGCCGGCTTTTTTCTATACCGCTCCAGAAAAAAAATCTGTCTTAATCTGCTTTCGTGCTACACCTGCTTTCTGGAGGAGTTTCTTGTAGTTCTGCACCATACCTGGTGGACCTGAGATGTACCACGTTCGCTCCAAGAAATCTGGTGTGCGACGTACCAACATATCGGCGGTTACAAAGCCCTTCTCAAAGGGTTCTGTAACCTCTTCTTTGGCAACCACTGGGATAAACGTGAATGCCATCTTCTCCGTCGCAGTATTCCATAAGTCACCATACGCAACCTCATCTTTTGTGTTCACACAGTAATACAAAACGGTGTCATGTGACTTATCACTATCAATCATGTACTGCACATGACTCCGAAACGGCGTCACCCCAATTCCACCAGCAATAAAACCAAGTTTTATGGAAGTCTTACCAGGAAGAAGAAAGTCTCCTGCTAATTGACTCGCAATAACAGGCTTCTCAATATCAATTGACTGTAGTGTTTCTTTAAATGAACTTCTGTTTTCAAGAATCTTCATTGCCACTCGTAGCTCTGGTTCAGTCGGAGATGATGCAATAGTGAAGTAGCGACGAATCCCCTTACTATCAGCGGGACTGTGTGGAAGCATCCATTCAAGATACTGTCCCGCTTCAAACGTAAAACCATGGGGTTTTTTGAAGGCAAACTCATAGGTATCTTTTGCCACTTTATATTTGGCCTCCAGTGAAAGAAAAAGTTTCTGCCGTAAGCGCCATGGAATCATCAATACATTTGCTACCACCAGAGCAAATTCAGGAGTAATGTGAATCAATCCCATAAACATTGAAGTATTGGAGAGAAACCCAACTATCCCACCGTACAAAAACTGCGCCTCCTTTTTGGCGGGCATGGTAAATGGTTCGGTCAGCATAAAGAATGCTAAAAAGAGCGTTGGCCATGAGGTAAAGAATGTCTTTACCGATGTCGTGATCACGTCCCCATAACTCATTGCCTCAGCAAGGTAGATAATAATACTCACTCCCACAAAAGCCAGTACTGGCACCCACTTACGCACCTTCATCACTACCAAAATACCAAGTACCAACAACGGGATAAATAAGGTTGGATTTGCAACCCACCAACTAAACGTATAGAGGCCCGTCATACTAAGTACAGCAGCACCAAGTGCAGCTGGATTCATGAAGTGCTGCTTTTTGTAGACTAAGAAGTATTTTGAAGCAATACCAATTACTACCGCAGCAATCAGTGGCCACGTCGCAAAAATGTTCTCTTCTGGAAGCGCCAAAAAAAAGAGTATCAGTGCAGTAATAATTGCTGACTCATGATTAGCTGGAATTTTCAATATCCATGCCAATACAAAGTTACACACAAGCGCAACCAATATGGCTAGTGCTAAGGAAAAAATTTGACTCAGTCCACTGTACGGTAGCCAATCTAAAAACCCGAAGAGTATAGAGAGTGCCGCAAGTGTTGCAAGTGAACCAGAAACTAAGCGATACATTCCAATATTATCAACAAATTTTTGGGTAAGTGTGAATGGTTTTGAAATTAATGTAAACATGGAACGTATAACTTGGTGACGATAAATACTTGTATTATCAGGTAGTACGTCTCTTTATCTTTATAATTTCATCATTTTACCATGCCCTACTTCATTGCCGTTCTCGCACTCATTGTTGTGAGCGTTGGTTTTACACTTTTTAAATCTCCAATTGAAGTTGGGCAGACTACGACTGAACCAACATCGACAGAGTTTGTAAACGAGGCCGTAAATGCACTTACGGCAACCAACACGCCCCAAACTAATACTGAGGAAGCAGTCGAAACAGTTAGAGTGGTTTCAAAAACAGAAGAGCCTACTTCGCAACCTGAGTCAACCATAGTGCCAGTGACACCAAAATCAACGACTCCGACACCCGTACCATCCCCGACACCGACACCGGTAATAACAACTGAGTACCGTAACGGTACCTATAATACCCAGACAAGCTATCGAACACCAGACGGAACCTACCGGATGGATGTCAGCCTTACTATCGCTAACGACAAAATTACCTCTACAAATCTAAGCTTTGATTCCAAAGGTGCGCGTGATGGGTATTCAAAGCGTTTTAGTAACTCATACCAAGGCCAGCTTATCGGACAAGACCTTGGGGATGTAAACTTGTCTCGAGTTGGTGGTGCTTCTCTAACCACAAAAGCATTTAACACTGCTATCGACTCCATCCGAAGCCAAGCCACATCTTAAGAGATTTTTAAAGAACAAAAATCTGTATTACAATGGCAGACATAAAATTAAATTAGTTATTGTATGCCATACATTATTGCCGTTTTAGTTATTGCTGTTCTTGGAATCGGGTTTACACTCTTGCAATCAAATAAAGTAGAAGAGACCCCGACACCAGTAGTTCAAGAAGTAGCCGTTCCCAATACAGAAACCACTACCACCAATGATTACAGGGACGGAAGTCACACTACTAAAGTTACCTATCTCACTCCAATGAAGAGTGAGTACATACTTGATGTAACTCTAATGGTCACAAATGACATCGTGACCGATGCACAGATTGTTTACAGTCAAGGTGCTGAGAATGACCCAAACGCACAGCGTTTTGAAACAGCTTACCGAACCGAAGTAATTGGAAAAGATATCGACACCCTCAATCTCTCTCGGGTTGGTGGAGCATCCCTCACAACCAGCGCATTCAACGAAGCACTTGCAAATATCAAGACCGACGCAAAGTCATAATGTCAAAACAATTCACATTTGAGGCCATTGGGACTCATTTTTGGATTGAGATTTTTGATGAAATATCAGACGAGGAGCTCAAGGCAACCCAAGGTCGCCTTGAGCTCCTTTCGTCTGTTTTTAATCAGGAGTATTCACGCTTTCGTCCTGATTCATTTATCTCAGAACTAAACCGAGAACGTATTCTCCAAAATTCGACCAAAGAGTGTCGTGACCTACTCTCTCTTGGCAAAGAACTCTATACCCAAACGGAGGGCGTGTTTAATATCCTGACAGGACACATCCTTGAAGCACGTGGCTATGATGCCGAGTATTCGTTTAAAGCAAGGGAAGGAGTCGAGACACTTACCATGTGTAATCCACTTACTGATCTCAATATTTCTAAAAGTGAAATCACCCTCAGTTGTGGCAATGTTGATATTGGTGGTTACGGAAAAGGTTACTTGATTGACAAGCTCGCCCGTAACCTAAGAGGACATGGTATAAAATATTTTCTTGTGAACGGTGGAGGTGATATGTACGGGACAAGCAATCACGATGAACCAATCGAAATCTATCTTGAGCACCCGACCGAGGATAAGAAATACCTCACTAAAACAACACTTCTGAATCAGGGTTTCGCTGCTTCTTCACCATTCAAACGTCAGTGGAAACATGACGAGAAGACATACACGCATATTGTATCGAATAATGAGACGCCCAATCTCGCAGTATTTGTAAAAGCAGAAAATGGTGTTTTGGCTGACGCCTTTTCCAAGGCATGCCTACTTCTATCCGAAAACAATCTTCTTCAAATAGCAGAACCAGGGACTATTACATTCGCGAGATTTAATCCCGCCACTAACCAATTCTGGCAAACGAAAGGTTTTGATGCGATATAATGCAAACATATGAAATTTGTCATACTTGCACTCGGTGCTGTGATTCTTCTCATGATGGTAAACGCTCATCTGGGAGGGAGTCCGATTTAAAAAAGAGCCAGCCTTTGGGCTAGCTCTTTTCTTTTCTACAACTTACCGTAGTATGCTTTCATTATGGAGAAATATGCTGTACTCGAAAAAGAAGTCGGCGAAACCCCACTCTCATGCGCAGAGCGGTTTCGAGCGACCCGTCCTGACTTGATAGGAATCCCACTCTCATATGCAGGACGTCTCGACCCAATGGCCTCGGGTAAGCTCCTCATCCTGATTGGTGAAGAATGCAAACACCAGACCGATTACCATGGACTCGACAAGGAATACGAATTTTCTGTGCTCTTTGGTATTTACTCTGATACACAGGACGTGCTCGGTCGACTGCAAACTACTTCAAAAGAGAATAATGCACTGGAAGTGGTTGAACAAAATTTGACCCCAATCATTGACGCAATGATTGGGGAACTGACTTTCCCCTACCCCCTTTTTTCTGCGAAGACTGTCCAGGGTAAGCCACTCCACATGTGGACACTAGAAGGCCGACTTAATGAAATCGAAATCCCTATTCGCACTTCGGAAATCTATGAACTTGAACTTACCAAAATCGAAACCAAGCCACGCCAAGAGATTGTTGCATCAGCATTACGAAAAATAAATACTATTCCTCCAGTCACCGACCCGCGAAAAGCGCTTGGTAACGATTTCCGACGTGAAGATGTTCGCACTGATTGGCAAGACATTGCTACCAATTTTTCTCTTCCAACTGAATACACCATCGCACACTTTCGCTGTGTAGCAAGCTCTGGTGCATACATGCGCACTCTAGCTACACTCATCGCGGAAAAAATGAACACGGTCGGATTGTCCTGGCACATTCATCGCACCACCATCGGTACCTACAACAGAAACACCCATTTGTGGGAACGAGTGTTTTAACTATTTTCCAAGGTCCTTTATTTCTTAAATATAAAGAAACATAGAGAATCACTTTCTCATCATCAATGATCAGATCTCACTGAACACCTGACAGCCCTTCGGACCTGCTACTTTGTAGAACAAATCCCAAAAAAAATGCTTATTTTACGACCCGCGAAACCATGGCTATTCTAGGTTTTCACAGTACAAAAGTGCGTGAACGAACCTGATAATAAGCCTTTTGGGCGATTGACCTTTCTGGTGCACTCTGGTACAATCGCGGTCACTATGTCACAGGATTTACTTATCAAGATGGTGTCACAAGGCGACAAAAATGGCGTTGGGAAGGGTCACACCTACTACACCCGTTTTAATAATAAGAACAAAAAGGATCCGAGCAAGAAATACGAAGCGAAAAAGTTCAATCCTGTTGCCAAGACTCACACAGTCTACAAACAAAAGAAATAAGAAAAGCGCCCCTCCTCGGGGCGCTTTTCTTTTAGAGACGTCCTTGGCTGGCAAGACTGTTCTCTTTACAGTTATCAAGAAGGGCTTTTTGGGAGACATCTGCATTTTCTTTCTTCCCTCCCCACGCCATAAGCATAGGCTCTTCAATAGCTCGTGAAAAAGAATATGTAATCGGCCACGGTTGTGGGCCCATCTTGGCAATCGCGTTGAGGTTTTCAGTTGAACGTCGTGGTGTCTGTCCGCCTGAGAGAAATACAATACCAGCGACTTCATGAGGGACCGACATATGAAAAGTACGGAGGGTGGCATTGGCGACTTGTTCTGGTGTTGATACTTCCGAGTGTTTGCTTCCTGCGAGCACCATTGAAGATTTAAGAATAAGACCCGAGAGGTCGACACGATACTCCATGAGTGTCTGGAAGAGAATCTGAAGAGCGCGAGTTGTAACCATTTCTGCCTTCGCGAGTGAATGGTCACCTTCAAAGATTACTTCTGGCTCTACGATAGGAACAATCCCCGCTTCTTGTGCAAGTTGAGAGTATCGAGCCAATGCCATTGCGTTCATACGAAGTGACGCATCGGTCGGAAGCTCATCTTCATCGATACTGACAACCATGCGCCATTTTGCAAAACGTGCACCGAGGTCATAATATTCTTCGAAGCGCTTATCGAGATCATCAAGACCCTGTGTCACCACTTCTCCTTTAAATCCATGTAAATCCTTTACACCGAGGTCGACTTTGATTCCTGGAACAATTCCTCGAGCAGTGAGTAAATCAGCAAACGGTGTCCCGTCGCTTGTTTCGTCTTTAATGGTTGAATCATAAAAAATGACACCTGAAATGTATTCTTCGAGTCCTTCAGTGCCAAGCATAATCTCTCGCCACTCCCGACGATTTTCTGGAGTGTTTGGCAGATGCACCATATCAAGGCGCTTGCCTGCAGTACTGTCACTTTCGTCAGCTGCTAAAATTCCTTTTCCTGGAGCTAAAAGTGCTGCAGCGATTTCATAAAGTTTGGTGTTCTTTTTCATACTGAGATTAGTATAACAAAGCACGACGCCTTCGCCCTAATTTTTAAGAACACATCAGTGGACTATAAAAATGGAAGTACCCCTGGGGTGGCAGTCGTGCTTTTTAAAAAATGTAGATAACACTACGCACGGATTTTCCAACCTCGACGAAAGAGTTGTGTAACAGTAAATCCAAGGACAATGACGAGACCAATAATTACCACAAGTCCAACCGTACTATTCGCTTCACTATATCCAATCATGCTACTGCGCACACCGTCAGCGAAATAGAAGAATGGGTTAAAAAGCGTGATTTGTTTTGCAAGTGGTGGTAGGAATGTAATCGAGTAGAAAATACCTCCAAGATATGTAAGCGGTGTGATTACAAATGTATTTAAGACTTGAAGTTGCTCAAATCCTTCTGCCCAGAGTGCGACCAAGATACCGAGCATCGCAAAGATGGCTGCGATGGCCGATACATAGAATACGAATCCTAGCGGATTCACTAGTGAGACTGCACCAAATAGCGTACCTACTGCCAAAATCAGAAACGCCACCATAAGGGCACGAGTCACCGCACTTCCAACGAATCCAACCAACATTTCTAAATATGAGAATGGTGTGATTAGGATTTCTTCAATTCCTCGTGTAAAGCGCATAAAATATAGGGCTGAAGAAGCACTTTGAAACGAGGCATTAATAATAGAAAGCATAAGTACTCCCGGGAACACAAACGAAATGTATGGGACCCCCGCGAAGTCATCGATCTTTGTTCCGATGACTGTTCCGAAGATGAAGAGGTAGAGTGCTGCGGAAATTACTGGTGCGACCAGTGTCTGAATCACTACACGCAAGGTTCGCTCCACCTCACGTTTAAACATCGTATACAATCCAATCCAATTTGTTCCCATACTATTTCTTTAACAATTCCAAATAACGCTCCTCGACCGATCTTCCACCTTCCATAAACTCTTCTTTACTCCCATGCCAGATAATATTGCCATGATTGATGACTGCAATTTCGTTACAGAGTTGCTGAATTTCTTCGAGGTAGTGTGAGGTCAAGATGATTGTTTTACCTTGTTCATTCATTTCCTTAAGATACTCCCAAAGCGAATGCCTCTGCTCAACATCAACACCGGCGGTTGGCTCATCAAGAATAAGGAGTTCTGGTGTATGAATAAGTGCGCGAGCTAACATTGCACGACGCTTGAGTCCACCTGAGAGTTTTTGGAATTTTACCTTTCGGTGTTCTTGTAAATCAAAACGCTTAATGAGCTCGTTGGTTCGTATCTTTCTTTCTTCCGCTTCAATACCATAGTAACCACCCATGTAGTCAATGAGTTTTTCGACTGGCGCGAAAAAATCGAGATTGAATTCCTGTGGTGAAAGGCCGACTTTGGTGCGTGCAATTTTGTAATCCTTTACAACATCAATGCCGTCAATAAGAATCTCTCCACTCGTTGGTTGAGCAATTCCAGTAATACAGTGAATCGTGGTACTTTTGCCGGCACCATTTGGACCAAGAAGTCCAAAGAAAGCACCTTTTTGTACCGTCAGTGAGATACCATCAACCGCAACTTTTTGTTCCTTTCCTGAATCGTACTTCTTTATAAGATTTTTAATTTCTAACATTGGTGTAGACATAGCGACAAGTATAGCAAAAATTAAGTAATGCTCCCCACTTCATACATTTATAAAGAAGAAGAATTTCAATTATAAATATTGACATTCTAAATAATGAGAGCATAGTAATTTCATGCCAAAAGAAGAGACCTGGCTTTTGAAGGAAAAATATCACGGCGAAAAGAGCGACGCTTTTTTCGCTGATTGTAAGCGTCTTGCGCTTGGCGAACCGCTCGGGTACCTCATCGGGTATGTCCCCTTCCTCGACTGTAAAATCTGGCTTGATTCTCATCCGCTCATCCCACGCCCTGAAACTGAATTTTGGGTAGAGAAAGCCATTACTCAAATTGGCGCCGAAGCAACAAAATCACTCCGAATACTCGACCTTTGCGCTGGCTCGGGCTGTATAGGCGTTTCAGTCGCAAAAGCCATCTCAACATCAATCGTCGATTTCTCAGAAATTGACCTCTCACACCTCCCCACTATCAAAAAAAATATTACTGAAAATGATATTGCTCAGGAGCGCACAAGCATCTATCACACCAATCTATTTGATGGAATTGAGCGAACATATGACTATATATTGAGTAATCCTCCGTACATAGATTTAACACTCGGTCAGACTGACGAGAGTGTTCTTAAATACGAACCTTACGTCGCTCTCTCAGGTGGCCTCGCTGGACTTGAAGTAATTGAAGACATTATTAAGCGGGCGCCACTTTTTCTTAACCCACACGGTCAACTCTGGCTCGAACATGATCCCGAACAAACTAAAGCTATCAATGCTCTGGCTTCAGAAAGTGGTTTTTCTGTTACTACCCACAATGACCAATACGGGGTCAGCCGCTACACAATCCTGATGCTACAATAATTACATGGATTCAACACCTACCGTCGCGCTTCCAGACATTTCATATCTCCCCGTAATTCCAGGAGTTGACTTGGTAATGCTATTTTTTTATCTCGTGCTAGGTTTCTATGCAATATTCACTGGTATCTTCTATTACCACTGGAGCGCCTACTCAAGTGACGTAAAGGTCTCACTTGCGACATATGTCGCCTACGCAGCCATTACCATTCCACTCATGCTTGTGATGATTGGAAGTCTCTTCGCTATCTAATTATATGTTGTTCGAAAAACTAGACTTGGAAGCTGACGAAGAGGTACTACGTATCGTCCGTAAACACTGGTTTATTATTGTGAGTGAACTCATTGGTGTAGCCGTCTTTGCACTCACACCAATTATTCTTCTTTTTATTGGTCTTGAACTTCCAAAAATCCTTGGCGGGTTTGACGTTCATGCTGAACGATTTACCGCGTATATCACTTTTGTAATCGCTACCTGGTTGCTACTTTCTGTACTTAGTGGATTTGTCGTCTGGACACACTATTACCTCGACCTTTGGATCATCACTGACCGTCGCATTATCGCGGTTGAACAAGTCCACTTCTTCAACCGTAGCGTAGCTATCTTTCGTCTTGAACGATTACAAGACATCGAATTTTCAGTAAAAGGCCTCCTGCAAACATTTTTTAACTTCGGTACGCTCAGTGCTCAGACTGCTGGTCACAACGAGGCGAATTTTAAATCCACTGGAATGCCAAGTCCCGACGAACTTCAAGCGATTATTCAAAAGGCAATGGATGCTCGTTTGGGCGAACTTAACAACCGACCAAATCTCTCCGCAGCTATTGAATCTTCTGGCGAATAATCAGATGCCCATAAGCTTTTTGAACATTTGATTTAAGCTCATTTCTCCCCTACAATCTCCCTATGAGCAACAAACACCTCCCGACCGACTCCTATAAAGGTGTCCGTGATTTTTACCCAGAAGATATGGCGATTCAGCGCTATATTTTTGATACTTGGGCTAAGACTGCTGAGAAGTTTGGTTTTGAACGCTACGATGCTTCTATTCTTGAGCCTGCCGACCTGTACAAGGCCAAAGGGGCTGAAAACGCGGAACTGGTGAACGAGCAGACTTATACCTTCACTGACCGTGGTGAACGTGAAGTGACACTCCGTCCTGAAATGACCCCGACGGTTGCACGTATGGTGGCAGCCAAACACCGTGAACTTTCGTTTCCGCTTCGCTGGTACTCAATTCCAAACCTTTTTCGCTACGAAAACACACAGAAAGGGCGACTTCGTGAGCACTGGCAACTTAACTGTGATATCTTTGGCGCAACTGACTACACGGCTGATATTGAGATTATTGCGCTCGCATATCAGACACTAATTGATTTTGGAGCAACGCCAGATATGTTTGAGATTCAAATCAATGATCGAAAACTCATGAATCGTCTTTACACCGCACTTGGAGTAAAGGAAGCAATGATTCCAGCCATCACCCGCCTTAACGATCGTCGCGAAAAAATCGACCCCCAAGCATATAGAACTGAACTAAAAGAAATTGTTGGTGGTGACGGCCTCATGGTAGAAAAAATCATCATGATGCTCGATAATAGTGACGAACAAACAGACGTTGTCGTTGGTCTTGCAGAACTTGGTATATCAAATGTTGTCTTCAATAAAAGTCTGGCTCGCGGTTTCGATTATTACACTGGAACTATTTTTGAAATTAAAGACACTTCTGGTGAAAATAAGCGTTCTCTACTTGGTGGTGGTCGCTATGACAATCTTACCTCTCTCTTTACTGACGAAATCGTTTCTGGAATTGGCTTTGGAATGGGTGACGTAACAATGCGAGATTTCTTAAAAACTCACAGTCTTCTTAATACAAGATATAAACTTTTTAAAAACTATATTGACTTAGTCATTATACCCGCAGAAAAAGAATATAACCTGTGTTCACAAAAAATCGCTCAAGAATTCAGAAGTAATGGAATCAATTGTTATGTTGATATCTCAAGTAAAAAACAAAACAAGAAAGAGCAGGCAGCCATAAAACTAAGTGAATCTATTAATTCTTTTTTCTCTGACAAGAAAGTGGCTTCTTTTATCGTCGTCGACAAAACAACTTCAAAAACAAAGAAGTTTATCGTAGGAGGAAAGAAGCTATCTATTAGTTCACTTTCAAAGAAAATAAGTAAAAATAGAAAGGACTCTCAAAAATATCTTAATTTTCTGAACAAATAGCAACTTTGTATATTGGCACTATAGCCATGCTACAATCTCCCCACTTATGCGATACGTTGTCTTTGACCTCGAAACCCAAAATATCTTTCAGGAAGTAGGTTCAAGTGACCCGACCGATCTCGATATTTCGGTTGCCTCTGCGTACGATAGTGCGTCTGATACCTATACTACAGTCACTCATGATGAGATACACAAACTTTGGCCAATCATTGAAAAGGCTGACGCTCTGGTAGGATATAACAGCAATCACTTTGATATTCCCCTTTTAAATAAATACTACCCCGGTGATTTAACCACTATTAAAAGTATCGACTTGCTTGAAGATATCAAGAATGCGCTTGGTCGTAGATTACGGCTCGACAGTGTGGCGCAAGCAACCATCGGTGCAAAAAAATCAGCAGACGGTCTGCAAGCTGTTCGCTGGTGGCGCGAAGGAAAGATTAAGGAAATTATGAAATATTGCGAACAGGACGTAAAAGTCACAAAGCAGGTGTTTGAGTACGCGCGAAAGAATGGTCATATAAAATTTAAAGACGGTGCTCGCAATCGTGAACTTGTACTTAACACTACTCACTGGGAAGAGCTAGACGACGAAGCTGCAATGACGCACTCGATGTTCTAAGAAATAAGGGACACATACCCAACAAGCGCTGAGAGAATCACGCTGTACCAAATAAATGGCCATAGTGTGTAACGACGGATGAAGGCCAAGAAAAAGTGAATCACAATAAAGGCAGTCACCGCAGCGACGCCAGCACCAATCAGAATCACTCCCCAGTCAACACTTCCACCGTTTTGTAATAAGTCGATGGATTTTTTACATCCGACACCAAGCGTGATTGGGATCGCGAGAAGAAATGAGAATCTCGACGCTTCATAGCGCGACATTCCAAGCATCATACCACCTGCAATAGTTGCACCCGAACGTGAGAATCCAGGGAGCAACGCAAGCGCCTGAAAAAGCCCCACTAAAAATCCTCGCTTAGCCGTGACAGTCCCGTGAGTTGGACGTAAATAGTATCGCCACTCAACATACATAAAAAAGACAGAGGCCATAAAGAGCATAAGCGCCACAAGTCCAGTTGATTGGGTATTTTTATCAAAGAATGGTTCAAGAGCGACCCCAAGTATGACAGCGGGTACCGTACCGATAGCAAGAGCATAAAAGAGCGTCAAGTCTTTTTGATTAACAGGAAGCCTACCAAGCTTTCGAAGCATTGCTTGTATCAGTACCCACAAATCATTTCGGAAATAGACAATGACTGCGAGCGTAGTCGAAAGATGCAGGACTGCATCATACGCAAGCGCGTTTGTGGC
The DNA here is from genome assembly GCA_017992505.1 of Minisyncoccota bacterium. GTDB lineage: Bacteria > Patescibacteriota > Minisyncoccia > Phycocordibacterales > UBA918 > OLB19. Next base: position 56,462 of record JAGOON010000001.1, read on the forward strand.
ATCTATTGAAAGGAGATCACGAACCAAAATGAGGTGTCCCGAAGATGAAATGGGAAGAAATTCTGTTATCCCTTGTACCAGACCAAGCACTACCGAATCGAATATGTCCATATATCTGAGTATAGCATGAGAGCAATATGCTATACTTTTTCTGTTACACACAGTAATTTACTCAGCATATTTTATGGAACCCTCATCCTCAAATCAGAGTCATCCAGCTATTCCTCTCGCGATTATTATTGGTTTCGCGATGATTGCCATAGCAATCTTTTTTACTAGTGGCGGCTCAAAATCAAAACTCACTGCAGAAGATATCGCAACAACAACCCCAAATATGACGGGGATTCCGCGCCCAATAGATGCGAGTGACTACATCAAAGGTAATCCAAATGCACCAATTCTAATTGTTGAATACTCTGATTATGACTGTCCGTACTGTAAGCAGTATCACACTACACTCAAGCAAATCATGGATGAATATGCGATTAACGGTCGTGTCGCGTGGGTCTACCGACAATTCCCAATTCAGCAACTCCACCCAAACTCACCAAAAATCTCTGAGGCAGCGCTCTGTGCAGGGTCTCTTGGTGGTAACGACGCGTTTTGGAAATTCACTGATTTAGTGTTTGAAGAGCGAGAGATTGACGAACCAACCAACTCTATCAAACTTCCCGAGTACGCAGAAAAAGCTGGTGTAAATCGTTCGGAGTTTGAGGCCTGTGTCTCTAGTGGAAAAATGGAAGAACAAGTACGCAATAGTGTAGAAGATGCCTTCGATATCGGTGCGCGTGGTACCCCATATACAGTGATTATGGTTGGTAGTGAACAAGCCGTCATAAATGGCGCCCAGTCTTACGAAACAGTAAAAGGAATTCTCGACAACCTTATAGGCCAACTCGACGGAACACTCAATACCGCCCCCCCTGCACAAGGAGTCCCAGTACAATAAAAAAAGCCTCTCCTAAGAGAGGCTTTTTATATTTGCCAAACTGAGACCAAATCACAATAATGGCAGTGTTCACTGTCGCATACCACCGCCAACGCCTTACCACCTACAATCTCCTTAGTGACTCTAATCAATGTTTCCTTTAGTTCAGCAATCTCTTCATCGGTTATGATAAAGGTCTCTTCTTTGATTACACCATTGGTGTCCGGCTCAACAAATGATAGTACTCCCGTTCGACAATGAACGCTTGAGTCTTTTTGTAACGAAAGTAAGAGTGCATAAAAAACAAGCTGTCGCTTATAATCACCATCACTACTTGCTGTCTTACCCTCAATGTGATTTCGAGTCTTTGGTTTGCCGGTTTTGTAATCAATAACCCGTGACAAAACACCATCCTTAAAATCAACACGGTCTAAATTACCATTAAGTTTTAATTCTGGGTATTCAGATAATCCCGTTTCCATAAGCGCCTCGAGATGATATTCCGTCTTGCTGTCTTTTAGATTAGTTTGGTGCATATGTGATAAATATGCCACTAGCGCATTGGTACCACGCTCATGCAGGCGTACAAATTCTTCGTCTGAGATAGCTTCCTTATCGAGTGATTGCTTAAGCAGCGAAGGTACTGTATTCAGCCATTCATCAAGTGTTTCATTACTATGAAAACGAACGAGTACATCAAGGACACCGTGTATTGCTGTTCCGAATTGTAATTCAGTGGTTTTAATTTGTGGAATACGAAGGACATTACGGAAGAAATATTCCCATGGGCTTTTTAAGTAGTTATTGAGTGCGGTCGGCGAAAGACCTCGCTCACTGAGCACTGAGAGCATAATCTCTGTAGCCATGGATTGTGGTAGGGCACCCGAAAATGAATCGAGTGCTGAAAATGATTCGGTGAATGCGGTAGTATCGACGGTTGTTATCAAATCAATTGGAACCACTCCCAAGAAACGTGAGGTGAGTTGCTCCTTACCCGAGATAGACATGGTAGCAGAAGTGAATACCAACTTACGCTTGGCACGAGTCATTGCTACATAAAAAAGTCTCCGTTCATCTTCTTCTGCCATATCTGTGTCTTTTGTATCGAAGCGGATGATTGGCAAATTAAACAAATCACGAGATGTTTTACCCCCCCATGTTTTGTCGGTTACGTGTGGAATATACACTGCCTCATATTCAAGACCTTTTGATTTGTGCGCGGTGAGAACTTGAACAGCTGATGTTCCATAAGAGACGAATGGTGCGGGGAGCGGAACGTTATATGTTATATGAAGCGCAAACTGTGTGGCGACATCCGCAAGTGAATCGACCTCTCTTCGCTCAACCATTCCTTCAACCTCATCATACAAACGACGAAGCACGCGCACCCCTTCCTCGGGGTCGTATTTGAGCACATGTGAGACGAGCCCACTCTCAACCAAAAGCAACTCCAAGAGCCTGTGTGGTGGTGTAGTGATGGATTTCTTTTGAAGCCCGAGCAAGAGTGGTACCACCTTTCGAACGGCAGCCTCAGCCCCAATACCAAGTTCATCAAGAGCCGTATCTGAAGCGAGCAGAGTTCCAAGTGGCTTGCTTCGCGAAACAGCTTTTAGAAGTATCCCTAAGTCTGCCGGTGCAATATTCCAAAATGGTTCATGGATAGTTCTGGTCAATAGTGCGTCGTTGGTAGGATTTTGAAGTAAGCACATCAGTCTATTTACACTCCCAAGAAGCGGGTGATCAAGAATATCACTATCAGCTGACGGAGCTACGGTTATTCCCTTCTTTCGTAAAGCAATAGTAAATTCTTCCACTTCACGATTAGTTCGTACAATGACCGCAATCTCCTCTGGTGATACCCCCGATGAAATGTCTGTCTGAATAGAATCAACTAGCCAGTCAAGCTCGATTGCGCTATGGGAAAATTCCGCAACTTCGATGAGCGCTAAATCGGCGGTCGTAGCAGTAAGTGGAACACGCAATTTCGCTAGTGATTCATCGTCAGTCGCAATTACTTCTTGTGACACATCAAGAATAGACTGTCCTGAACGATAATTTTCTGTAAGCGAGATGAGTTTTGCGTCAGGAAAAACTTCCTCGAAGTACAAAAAATTTTCAAGTGAGGCTCCTTGGAAACGATAAATTGCTTGTTTCTCATCTCCCACCACAAAGAGATTTGGGTGGTCATGAAAATTCACCAGCAATTCAAGAATTTTGTTTTGAGCTCCATTTACATCTTGATGTTCGTCAGCAAGCACATAGTGGTATTGCTCCTGTAAATCACGAAGCATTTCTTCGTTGCTTTCAAGCGCATGGACGGTTTCAAGAATCATGTCATCAAAGTCATAGCGTTTTTTGTCACGAAGGAGTTGTTCATAAAGACGGTATACTTGGAGTAATTCAAAATTTCGTTCAAGATGTTTTTTTGCTTCCTTGTATTCACCACGCTCCTTTCCTTTGTGTGCACCCTTATCATGGTACTGATCAATTTCTTGCAGTCCTTGTTCTTGAATTCTAATTGCCGATGCAAAAGCGTCAGGAGTAACGTTCTCTTGCTTAAGGGTTTGAATTGCTCGCAGAAGTGGCTGCACATAAAAAGAGGGGTCTCCGCTTGGACGAACGGATTTGAAACTAGTATCCATTAGAATCTGTTCAATGATTTGAATTCGTTCAATTGTAGACGCGGCTTTCCCTCCAATAATTTTTGGATATGCTTCTGGATAGCGAGACACCAAACTATCAGCAAGTGCATGGAAGGTGGAAATGTTTACATCGTAGGCTTCATCTCCAATAAGACCATTAAGGCGATTTCGCATCGCCTTAGCACCAGCATCAGTAAAGGTGATGGCGAGAATATTTGAGGCTTTTGAATCTGTTTGTCTCAGGATGTTCGCAATACGAAGCGTGAGAATTTGTGTCTTCCCTGTTCCTGGGCCAGCGATAACCATTACTGGCCCCTCAATCGTATCGACAGCTTCTCTTTGAGCAGTGTTTAACGAGGTATATGCCTCGTTAAATGCCACCCTATCGCCCTGTTTTTTCATACCTGCCTAGTATACCAAATCCGACACAAAACCCTGTATAAACAAGCTTGCAAAGGGCCTACAGCAGGCGTATATTTTGGGCCGACCTCTGCGCGAGGTTCTATTAAATAATAATCTTTATGTTAACCATCGGTTCAACGCTCGCGATTTTTCTCATTCTCGGCATTTCGAGCTTGGCACTTTTCTGGGCAAAACGGCTCAACCTGCCACACACAGTATTACTTGTCATTATCGGTATGGGACTTGGTCTTTTAAGCTACACACATACCTTTGCATTTTTTGGCGAATTCAACCTCACCCCAGAGCTACTCTTTTATCTTCTCCTTCCAACTTTAATTTTTGAATCTGCATACAACATCAATGCTAGACGGATGGTGGAAGACGCCCCCATTATTCTTATTCTCGCGATCATCGGACTATTGGTATCAACTGGGCTTATAGCGGGTGGACTCTATTACCTCTTGCCATTCCTTGGTATGGAAATTCCGTTTATGGTGGCTCTCCTTTTTGGAGCGTTGATTTCGGCAACTGACCCAGTAGCAGTACTTGCACTCTTTAAGGAATACGGGGCCCCTCGCCGACTCTCACTTATCTTCGAAGGCGAAAGCCTCTTCAATGACGCGACAGCAGTCGCACTCTTCCTCATTCTTCTTGAGGTAGCACGCTTCGGTTACCATGGTGTTGATACGATTGTCGAAGGCACACTCACCTTTCTCTCAATGCTCATCGGTGGTGTTATTTTCGGTATCATCATCGGCGCTGTCTTCGCCAAAATCGTTGGTTGGTCACGCGAAAACGAAGTCGCTTCAATTACCCTCACCATCGTCCTCGCGCATATAACCTTTATCATGGCTGAACTCCTCTCACACCATCTCGTGATTGGCGGCTTCCACTTCTATCTTTCACCAATTATTGCCACCACCATTGCAGCCCTTCTCATGGGTAACTACGGACGGAGCAAGATTCATCCACGCGCCGAGGAATTCGTGGAAAAGCTCTGGGGTCAGCTCGCTTTCTGGGCCAACTCGCTCATATTCATTCTCATTGGTGTTCTCTTTGTGGGTATTCCAAGTTTGAGTACAGACATGATTATTGTGGTACTAGTGACTATCCTTGTAGTAGCTATCGCTCGTGCTATTTCTATCTACCCAGTGGTGGAAGCATTTAATGCGTTTGTTGGAAAAGAAACTAAAGTACCAATGAGTTGGCAACATCTCCTCTCATGGGGATCACTCCGTGGTGCACTTGCAGTCACAATGGTACTGCTTATTCCTGACGACCTTACCTTTGAAGGTTGGACACTAGCGCTTTCTCCAAAAGAATTCTTACTCGCACTTACGGTGGGGTGTATTGCCGCGACATTGTTTATAAAAGCCACGACTATTCAGAAGGTGATGAAAAAACTAAAGCTTGACGTCCTCACAGATATCGAGAAAGTTGAAGCGAAGGAGGCTCGGGCACTCATCCACCACGAGGTGCAAGAACGAATAAAGACATACGAGGAACGTGGTTACGTTGATCCTATAGTGGCAGCAAAGCTCTATAAGCAACACCAGGATGAATTCTTGGCTGCATGTGCAGACCTTAACGCACAGGATACAAAAGAGCTTGCCTTACGAGTACTTCGCATGTACGCGGTTGGTATAGAGAAAATGCACCTCAAGCAGCTCTACCACTACAACGAAGTAAACGAGCGGGTCTTCCGCCGCCTCACTGGCAAGCTTCAACTTCAACTTGAAGCAGTTGAAGTAGGTAATCTTGCGCCAAATATGTCGATTCACTCAGACGGAAAAGACGTGTTTGAACACATGGCAAATAAATTCCGTGCTATCTTTGAGACAGAAACTGAAGAACAGAAGGTAGACAACAACTACCTTTACTACCGTGCGCAGACTATTATTTCTCGAAAAGTGCTTAAGGAGCTACAAACAATTGACACTGACAGTGCAGAGCACATCTTTACCAAAGAAGCGCTGACACACGTGCTTGAGCTCTATACCACCTTCAAGAACCAATCTGAAAAGAAGATGAACGAATTAGCATCTGCGCACCCAGAACGCTACCGTGCTCTTTCAGAAAAACTTGCTCTCTACGGCATCAACAAAATTGAAGAACACACACTTACTGAACTCTACGAACGACAACTTATTACCCCAAAGCTCTACATCACATTAGCAGAGGAACTGAAGTAAAATGTTTTTAGAAAGGCGCGTCACAAAGACGCGCCTTTTTATTTACAAAAATGACTTTTAATGTATAATACTTCAGGTATCTTCCACAACAAGGACTGTATAAATGAGTTCAATCCCCATTATTTCTGATGAAGCACTTTTAATCGCACTCGTCAGAAAACTTAGAGTTCAAGAGACCTCCAATCAAAGCGATCAATTGGCCGTGGGAGGAACACATTTTGACTCACTGTTTGCAACCGCAGTTACCACCTCTCTTTTCAAACAAGAAGCGTTCGACAGTATCATGCGTAAACTCGTCCTTGATGGGACGCTCGTACTTACAGGACGACTTTCTTTCCATGACGGAGAGGATCGGAAGATTAAAAATTCGGAGCATGGGCGTATCACAACACTTCACCCCGAAGGACCCACACTCGAACATCAGTTCTTTACAGAAAACTGGACTCCGATAATCGCACATCGAAGCAAAGAGACAAATCGTCGACTCTACCCGCTCGACAACATGTCATACTACCGTCTTAAAATCATGATGGTATATATTGCCTCTGACGGACTACCGACTGTGGACACTCCAGTCATTTACCCCGTCACCTGACGGCATAAAAAATCGCGACCCTTGCAGGTCGCGATTTCTTTTTATCTTAGTAAGATTTCAGTCTGCGAGCCTTATCGTGTTGTCGGATTTTTTCCAAGGCTTTTGCTTCAATCTGACGGATACGTTCGCGGGTCACGCCAAATTCCTTTCCTACCTCTTCAAGTGTGTGGTATGTACCATCTAGAAGTCCGTGACGCATCTCAAGAATCTTACGTTCCTTCTCAGACAAGGTGTCGAGAATTTCCATAATTTGATCCGTGAGAATACTGTGTGCAACTTCTTGGTCTGGTGAAATAATCTTGTCGTCTGAGATAAAGTCAGAGAGTCGTGAACGATCGTCATCGTCTCCAACGGGAAGTTCAAGTGAGATGGTGTCCTGGGAAATCTTTTCGATTTGATAAATCTTTTCAACTTCAACATTCATTTCAGTAGCGATTTCTTCTGGCATCGGATCGCGACCGAGGTCTTGCGCGAGACGTCGAGAAACCTGCTTATACTTTGCCATCGTTTCTACCATGTGTACTGGAATACGAATCGTTCGTGACTGATCAGCAAGTGCGCGGGTAATCGCTTGGCGAATCCACCACGTTGCGTAGGTAGAAAACTTAAAACCTTTGGTGAAGTCGAATTTATCAACCGCTTTGAAAAGACCCAGGTTCCCTTCTTGAATGAGGTCAAGGAGTGTCAAATCTGGTGAACGTCCGACGTACTTCTTGGCGATTGAAACCACAAGACGCAGGTTGGCGCGAGCGAGGAGGTTACGAGCCTCTTCATCACCATCGACGATACGTTTAGCGAGCACACGCTCTTCGTGAGCGTTAAGAAGTGGGTACTGGCCAATTTCGCGGAGATACATCTGAATTGAGTCGTAGCTTGAATCGCTTCGCTTGAACGCATTCTTTTGTGCGAGAATGGCATCACTTGGATCATCGCCGAGCATACCGCCTGAGGCGAGCACATCAATACCCGCGATAGTAAATCGTTCATAGAGCACATCGAGGAATTCGACATCCTTTTCAATTTCTGGGAATGAACGGAGGAGCTCGTCATGTGTGACGTACCCACGAGTCTTTCCCATTTGCATCAAATCAGCCGCCTTAGCTTCAAGTAGTTTTTCACTTCGAGTAAGCGCACGTGGTGGGGCTACTTTTTTTGGAACCTCCTTCTTTGGTACGACTGTTTTTTTGGCAACTGGTTTTACTACTTTTTTAGCGACAATTTTCTTCGAGACTTTTTTAGGTACAGCTTTTACCGCTTTTTTAGGAGCGGTCTTTTTTGGTGCAGCTTTTTTAACTAGCTTCTTTGCTGGCGTCTTTTTGGCGACAGCTTTTTTAGCAACGGCTTTTTTGGCTACTGGAGCCTTCTTCACGGTTGCTTTTTTTATTGGTTTAACGGCTTTTTTTACCGCTTTTTTGACAACTTTTTTTGTGGCCTTTTTGGTTGCCATAATGCCCCCAACTATACAGAAAAACCTTAAAAAGTCTAGTCCTTTTTACCACTGAAGAATTCCGGTGTGTATGGTGGCAATTTTCGCCTCTGATGGAGAAGATTGGTCTTTTCTAGAGTCGCATGGTACATCTCTTCATCTCCGGTTGCCTGTGCCTCATCAAGAAGCTGTCGGTGCATCGCCAACTGCCTACGAGTGAGCCCGTCACGAAACTGATTTAATCGCGCTACCACCTCTTCTTCGATTGCCTGCTTCGGTAACTTGCCAAATTGCTGTTCAAGTGAAAAAGTAACACCAGCTAACTCTGATTCTTCTATAGATATCTCATCTTCATCAGAAAGCAACGCTTCGATGGTTTCTTTAAGCCTCGCTGAGGACGACTCTTCAAGCACTTCAACCGCGCCACGAAGATACAGATAGACACTTCGCACTGGATCTGGCTTTTCTTGACCTTGTCGTACCACCTCTTCAACAAGTTCACGATGCGAGAGTGGTCCTTGTTTGGTTTCCTCTCTCAGTCGCTCCACCTCAAAGCGGACAGCATCAGTGGTGCTGTGTATTGCTTTAGCTACAACACCAATGAAGTGTTCTTGGTCAATGCGATCTGGGAGTAGGAGTAGAAACGGAAGAATTTCGCTGCGGGTACGGCGTTTGAGACTTCGTTCGTCATCTTCTTCACGAGTAAGAACATGGAGAAGGAACTCAATCACATGAACTGACTTCCCTACGATTTGTTTAAATTGCGCTACGTCTTCTTTAATAATATCTGCAGGGTCTTTTCCTAGTGGCATTTCTGCAACCTTCACATCAACACCTCGTCTGAGCATCAAATCCGCCGCACGCTTCATAGCTGCTATTCCTGCTCTATCGGCATCAAGTGCAAGTACTACGCGGTCCGAAAGACGCTCCAGAAGCTGTACATGGTGCAACGTAAGTGCAGTTCCTGATACCGCCACCGTATTGCTGTACCCCGCTTGATGCGCCATCACCACATCAAACTGCCCTTCCACAATAAGTGAGAAGTTAAACTGACGAATGCCCTGCCGAGCTTTGTCATAGCCGAAAAGGAGTTCTGATTTTTTGTATAGTTCGGTTTCAGGAGAGTTTACGTATTTAGGAGCATCACTGTCCTTACTAAGAATACGCCCCGAGAACGCGACAATTTTTCCGTTCTGGTCAGCCATCGGAAACATGATGCGATCGCGAAAGACATCAAAAGGTTCCTTGCCTCCCCCAGCACTTTTGATAAGTCCTACTTTGAAGAGTTCTTCGTTTGTATACCCCTTACTCACAAGATGATCTTTCACGACTCGCCAACCATGTGTTGGTGGCCCAGGCGCAAAACCAATCTGCCATTTCAGGAGGGTCGCTTTGGTAACGCCACGGTTCTCAAGGTACTCAAGCGCCACAGGCTCCTTGTCTAGTGCGCTAACATAGAATGCAGTTGCATCGTGCATCGCTGCATACCACCGTTCACGCTCGGTCTTTTTCTTTGGATCTTCGGCGACCAATTCCACTCCTGCTTTCTCAGCCAGTATCTTAAGCGACTCCTTAAAGTCCACCCCTTCCATTGTCTGAATGAAGGTAAACATATCGCCACCTTGCGAAGTTGAGAAGCAGTAGTACATACCCCGATCTGGTGAGACATAGAAAGACGGCGTCTTCTCCGCAGTAAATGGCGACTTCCCCTTAAAGTTCTTCCCCGCCCGATGCAACTCCACATACGGCGAAATCACATCGAGAATACTTAGCCTGTCTTTGATTTGCTGAATCGAGTCGCTCATACTTGCCGTGTAGCTGACTTTAGCCAGCTGTGTGGTGTCAGTAGTATACAAGACGGTTTAAGTTTGAGCGAAATCATTGACTTTATACATAATTTAGTGTATAATAAAAATACGTTCTTTTGGAGAAATCTGATGAATAGTTTTGAAGAAAACTTGTTTCTACTAACACAAGCTACTGCTCAGGCAGTTTTTGCCTTTTTTTTCTGTCGCTGGTTGCTTAGGTATAAACGTGAGACAGGGGAAATAAGTGTCATCCTTCTATTGATTGTCATTTCATGCACCATAATCTCGGCATTATGTATCCACGAACTTATCACATAACCCCACACGAGCCTCATGCGCTTGTGTGGGGTTTCGTTTTATATACAGAGAAAAGGCCAGCTCATAGAGCTGGCCTTTTCTTATCGTTACTATTGCTTCGCTTGGAGGTCTTCAATCATCTTGAACTTATTACTTCCCTTGAAGCCTGAGCCTGCTGGGATGAGCTTTCCGATGATAACGTTTTCCATGAGACCAGCAAGGTTGTCGCTACTCCCCTTTACAGCGGCATTGATGAGAACACGAGTAGTGTTCTGGAATGATGCGGCCGAGAGGAAGCTCTTTCGAGTGAGTGAGGTCTCGGTAATACCGAGAATCAAACGATCACCCTTGGCGAGTTCTTTTCCTTCTGCCTTGAGCTTCTCATTTTCTTCTACCATAATCCATTCCTCTACTACTTCCCCGATAGTGAATCGACTTTCACCACGAGATGTCACCTTCATACGTGACATCATCTGCTTTACGATGAGTTCGATGTGCTTGCGCGCAATCGTCACACCCTGGAGTTCGTAAATCTTGTTTACTTCAGAAATGATGTAGTCCTGAGTCACTTCTTGCCCACCAAACTTAAAGAGTTCTGGAAGTAAAGCTGAACCGTCGGTAAGGAGCTGTCCTTGCATGACTGTGTCACCCTTTGAAACCGTTACCACACGACGGTAGTGCACCGCGTACTCAATATTGTCCTTTTTCTTTGGAGCACCCTTGGCATTCATGTCTGGCGCAACCACAATAATCTTTTCACGGCCTTCTGTGCGAATATCAGTTACAAGACCTTCACACTTAGACACCACTGCAGGAATCTTTGGCTGACGCTTTTCGAAGACTTCTTCTACACGAGGAAGACCTTGTGTCACGTCTCCTCCGACTGACGCCGCCCCTCCGGCGTGTTTTGTGTTCATAGTAAGCTGTGTACCTGGCTCACCAATCGCTTGGGCTGCTACAGTACCAACTGCTTCCCCGATATCAACAAGCTCATTGG
>JAGOON010000001.1:67848-69160 GCA_017992505.1 Minisyncoccota bacterium
ACGTCTCCTCCGACTGACGCCGCCCCTCCGGCGTGTTTTGTGTTCATAGTAAGCTGTGTACCTGGCTCACCAATCGCTTGGGCTGCTACAGTACCAACTGCTTCCCCGATATCAACAAGCTCATTGGTTGAAAGGTCAACACCGTAACATTGCTGACACACGCCTCGAAGCGTCTTACAAGTCATTGGTGAACGAACCACTACTGATTCACAGGTGGTTCCTTCTACCACAATCGCGTCACGACGAGAGAGCAAGTGACCCTTTTTGAAGATGACATTACCTTTAGTATCAGTTGCATCTTCAGCAAGAATACGTCCCTTGATTGCTTTAGCGAAAGAAATTTCAATACCTGAAGCCGAAAGACGACCAATTGAAGTACCTGCTTTTGTCTTACAGTCAGCCTCAGTCACAATAGCGTCTTGCGCTACCACGAAGAGACGACGGGTAAGGTATCCAGCTTTTGCTGTCTGGAGTGCCGTGTCAGCAAGACCCTTACGAGAACCGTGAGTGGTGTTGAAGTATTCGATTGGAGTAAGTCCTTCCTTCATAGAAGAAATAACTGGAGTTTCGAGTGTCTCACCACGAGTGTTTACAATAAGACCCTTCATACCTGCCATCTGTGCAATCTGTCCAAGTGAACCTCGAGCGCCAGACTTCCACATTTCGTAGGCAGAACCTGTTTCGCTGAGTGTCTCTGGAAGTGCCTTTTCAATTTCAGTCTTGGCTCGGTGCCAGATTTCAACAATCATTCGCTTTCGCTCATCCCGAGAAAGAAGTCCTTCATCAAAGTGTGCGATAACTTCTCGCTCTTCTTCACGACCTTTCGCGATAATCGCTGGCTTTTGTTTTGGCACAACCACTTCATCAATACCCCAGGTAACACCAGACATGGTGGCGTACTTGAAGCCAAACTTCTTGAGCTTGTCGACAATTGGCGGTACTGCTGTTGTTCCGCGATCGTCGATAATGTCGATGATAATCTGGAAGAGTGTTCGTTGTACGACAACATCATTGATGAAGAGATGGTCGCTTGGAAGGACAGAGTTGAAGAGAAGGCGTCCAACTGTAGTTTCAAAGATTTGTCCGTCAAATTGTCGGTACTTTTCTGTATCAGTTGCCATCACCTTTACCATCGAACGGAAGTCAATTACTCCGTAGTCGTAGGCATTGATAGCGTCGTTTGGGGAAGCAAAGTACTTCCCTTCACCCTTTCCACCTGGAACAACTTTGGTCATCCAGTAGGCACCGAGTGCCATATCGAGAAGTTTTTCAGATACCACTGGTTCTGAAGAACCTGGCTTGAGGATGTTGT
>JAGOON010000052.1 GCA_017992505.1 Minisyncoccota bacterium
CCTCTTCTTTAAGAGTGTGGGCCATTACAAACTTTTGGAAATCTTCTTCTGAATCAATAGCATCGGCAAGTGGGCTTCCCTCAATCGCTGTTTTAAACGCTTCGTAGTCTTCGGCTTCAACAGCGTCAAATATTGCTTGACGATGTTCCTTGGCAGCGTCTTTGACTGATTTAAGTACTGCTTCATCAACACCTGCTTCAATTAGAATATCGCGCGCAGCTTTTGGATCACCAGCTTTACGCAGTTCACGGGCGGTTTCAAAGGCAGATATTTGTTCTTCTGAGAGTCCAGCTCTTTGGAGAAATTGTGTCCCCTGAAAAGCTTGTACTCCTGTTGCAGTCACCGCAAACGCAGCAATAGCAATAAGTAATGATTTTGATGGCTTCATAATGCATTTCTATATTAAGAGTCTGTAAGCATCCATGGACAATGCAGGATAGCTACCCCTGCTTAGGTTGGTACGCAGTTATAAAGACCCTCTTTCAAGAAAAAGACTATTGGATGGTTTGGAAATAATTCCACGTTTTGGCAAGACTATTCCAAAGTTCACTATTTCCGTTGACCGCGGTACCACAGGAATCAAGGGTGTATTCAGCGCCTTCATACGTAATCGTATACGAGACGTCAATTCCATTGTTGTATGAATTACAATTAGCTGGTTCAACTGGCTGTGATTGTTGCACTAATTCGTCGACATCGAGAGTGTCCTTGATGTCATTCGTGATATTAAAAGGAATGGTGCCAGTTTTAAATTGCTTTTCGGCGCCCTCTGAGGGAAGGTATTGGTATCGATACGTGCCATTGTTTGCAATTTGAAACGATGGACATGAATCACCACATTGACCATAAGCTTGACTAACAATCTGGAACTCTGACTGCTCTTCTTGTGTGTCTACCGAATCAGGGGCAACGAGTTTTGAAAAGTGTGTGAGATACAGATATCCGCCAGCAATAAATCCCACTACAAAGGTGATGAGTATACTGATCATGTCCTGCTTACGCATATCAGACAGTATACTAAACATTCAACCACCCATATATGACACCTCTGTATAAAGATACGATGCGGAGAGAAGAGGATTCGAACCTCCGAAGGGCGTAAACCCTTACACGCTTTCCAAGCGTGCGCCTTAAACCGCTCAGCCATCTCTCCAATAAAATCCTCGGCGGAAAGGGCGGGATTTGAACCCGCGATAAAGTTTCCCCTATGCCGGTTTTCGAAACCGGTGCTTTCAACCCCTCAGCCACCTTTCCGCCGAGGATTTTAGCTGGATATTTATACCATATTTTGAGGTGGCTCTACGACATTCGCACATCTTCGATAAGATGTAGAACATGGAGCAATGGTCGAGCAATGGTAAGCATATATTGCTTTACCTCCTCTTCATCGATGTTAGCGACACTGTCATTCAAACGAATTTGGTTATCAGGAAAAAGGAGATACATACGGTCTTTTATAAACGAAATGCGAGTATTTCTTTTTTTGTCTTTCCACCAATCGTAAAGATCGCTCATAAAGTTGGGGGTCAGAATGTAGCGTGCTTCGATTTTGTCTGTCGTCATCACATGAAGCAAGTTTTCGAACTCTGCCCACTCAAGTATCGTTTCTGAAGGAAGCAATGCTTCTGAATGAAGCCAGAACTGCTTGTGACCAAAACCAGACTCATCACCTTCTGTTGAAACAAAGGTTTTTCCATCAAGAGTGTGCGGTAATTCGTAAGATATGAAGTAGCCCTTGAAAATATGTTTCTCATGACGATTCTTCCCACTACCAGTAATATTTCTAATATCAAGCTCCCCTGCTACAAGCTCCCTGTCACCCTCACTCGCCTTGATACGAAACAGATTGTCGACCTTCGTTGTATTAAAGGGTTCAGTAATAAGCTCAGATGCACGGAGTACATCAAGCATTCCTTTCGCTTCAATTGAAGGTTCAGTAAGCTGTCGGTACTTGTGAAAAAGTGCTCGTATGCGACCAAACTTTGTATCAGGAAAAGTACGTTCGCTAATACTGGTCGTGTGCTCAATAAGCGAACCTGTCACGCCAAGCAATTCAAAAATCTTTTGAAATAATACTTTATCAATTTGACCATGAAAGGCCTTTACAACCTGAGCACCCCGCATAAAAGCTACTGCACCAAAGTATATAAATACCCCAATGGAAGCGGCAAAAATAAGCGTTCCAATAACACCACTCCATATCGAGACTGAGTTTGAAAGGAGTGAGCCAAAGACGAAGAAGAAGATACTTGGAATAATAAGAATCATAAAAAGCGAAAGTGCTACAAGGCGTTGCTTTCGACGATATGAAATATACTCAGCTTCGATGTTTCCAACTTTGTTTTTGACTGACTGGGTCGTCGCTGGAAGATCAGCGAGCAAAACTGACTCTAGTGTCGCTTCATCGGGAATGCGGGATTTGAGTTCCATATTTAATTAGTTGTCCCACCAGAATTTTTTTCAGCTTTATCAAATTCTTTAGCAATGTTAGAAAAATATAGTAATGCCAACACAGCACCGCTTAGCAACGTGTCAATGTAAGTAATCGCTTCCTCCATAGCCAAATATTTCACCAACTCAAAAGGATACGGGAGAGTAAACATAATAAAAAGAAAAGTGATAATCACATAATTCTTTCTCGCATAAGACTTAAAGCGATAGAGTGCGTACATGTTCTGCAAAACCCAAATCACCATAAGCAGTGCAAGTAATCCATACACTACACCAAAAGTATCTGATGGATTGCTATAACTATCGAGATAACTAACTGCTTCTGGCGAAAGTAACGATTGCGGAACCAATAACGATGCAAACATAAGTAGTAGAAATAAAACAAACTGTGCGAGGATAAGACTCCTGAATTGCTTTTTTGAAATTTCTAGCATGACTAAATTTGATTACTGATTAAATTTATTTCATCTCCCGAAGGATGCGAATACGATCGGCTGCGGGTGGATGTGTTTGAAAGAGACCAGAAATCTTCTGACGAAGTGAACGCGAATCACCACCAAATGGGTCGGCAATAAAGAGGTGGGCAGTGGCATTGTTGGCACGCTTCATTGGTTGAGCGTACGCATTAATTTTTTCGAGTGCTGAAGCGAGTCCTTCAGGATAACGAGTAAGGAGTGCACCACTGGCATCAGCAAGATATTCTCGCTTTCTTGAAATCGCCATCTGAATCATCTGTGCTGCGATTGGTGCCAAAATAATCCCAACAATACCAAGGACTAGGAAGATTGCGCCAGCTTTGTTGTCTCTATCTCCTCCACCATACATCATTGAACGCATAAAGAAGTCAGCCAAAATCGCTACAAAGCCAGCGAGTACTACCGCCACGGTTGAAACAAGCATGTCACGATTACCGACATGTGAGAGCTCGTGCGCCATCACGCCTTCAAGTTCAGTCTGGTTCAGAATCGCAAGCAGTCCGCTGGTAGCTGCGACTGCGGCATGTTCTGGATTGCGACCAGTTGCAAAGGCATTCGGGGCGTCGTCATTCACGATGTAGACTTTTGGCATTGGGAGGCCTGCCGTAATAGAAAGATTTTCGACAACATTCCAAAGCATCGGGTGACTTTGCTTGGTTGCGGGCAGGGCGCCAGTCATTTTTATAACGAGTTTGTCAGAGTACCAGTAGCTCCCGACATTCATAACAAGTGCAAAAATAACGGCGATATAAAGTACGCTTGGATTACCCAAAAGATACGCCGCTCCATAGCCGAGCCCAATAACGAACACGAGGAAAGACCCCATGAGTAGCCATGTTTTACGAATATTAGCCCCTTGGTGGGTGTAGAGAGTTGCCATACTTTATATACTACGCAAACTGCGGATTTTTACAACGGAATGCCTTGCGGACTTTCATTTGATTGATAGCCGACATCAGCTGACCAAAGGAGGTAGTAACCATGCTTGTATCCTCCTTTGCGAATGAGGTTTTCTTTTCGCGCTGCAATTACTTCTTCGCGCGTGATTTCGAGTTGCTGG